>JBKJJI010000022.1:0-2509 GCA_046598115.1 Acidimicrobiia bacterium
ATCGCGCGTGCGCTCGCGCTCGCGCCCCATCTGGTGGTGCTCGCCGAACCGGTGTCGGCGCTCGACGTGTCGATCCAGGCGCAGATCCTCAACCTGCTCGCCGACCTCCAGGTGCGACTGGACCTCGCGTTCCTGTTCATCGCCCACGACCTGTCGGTCGTGCGGCACATCTCGGACCGCATCGCGGTGATGTATCTCGGCAAGATCGTCGAGATCGGACCGGCGGGGGAGATCTACTCGGGTGCCGGGCACCCGTACACACAGGCGCTGCTCTCGGCCGTCCCGGAGCCGGACCCCCGTCGGGAGCGCGACCGGCACCGCATCGTGCTCCAGGGCGACCTGCCGAGCCCGGTCGACCCGCCAAGCGGCTGCCGGTTCCGCACCCGCTGCTGGAAGGCGGAAGACATCTGCGCGGCCGAGGAGCCCGAGCTCGTCGATCGCGGCCAGGGCCACCCGGTTGCGTGCCACTTCGCCGAGGTGACCGCGCCCGTCTGAGCCGTCGGCACTCCGGCGCATCCGTCTCGGGCGCATCCGTCTCGGGCGCATCCGTCTCCGGCACGCTCGGCCGACTGCGCACGTACCCCGCTCGCGCGTCGGAGGTCGTCGTGCTCCAGGCGTCGCCGGTGCGTCAGGCCGCCGCCACGTCGGGTGGGGCGTTCGCCGCTTGGCCGGTCGTCGCTTGGCCGGTCGTCGTCTGGCCGCTCCGAGCGTGCAGGTCCCAGGTGCCGTCGGCGTGCGCTTTGATGCGATAGCCGAGGCGGTGTACGAGGTCGTGGTGGCGGGTGCAGAGGTTCCCGAGCTCTCGGTACGTGGTGCGCCCCGACCGGGCGAACGGATCGGTGTGGTGGCGGTGCAACATCCGGTCGCAGTCGCACCCGCGGACCTTGCAGGTGGGATCTCGCTCGGCGATCGCGATCTTGAGCGCATCGGGGACGTGGCGCGTGGTGGACACCACGGTCTGCACATCGATCCCGTCGGTGATCACGAGCTGGAGCAGGCCGTGGGTGAGCACCTCCCGGGCGTGGGCGACCGGGACGGGGCCGACACCAGGGATCTCGCACGTCTCGCCGGGTTCGGTGTGGCCCCGCAGCAGGGCGGGGAGGTCGACCCGGACTCGCGCGACGTGCTTCGGTCGCGGTGCGGACTCGGTCGTGGGCGCGTGCGCGAGGTCGCAGAGGGCGTCGAAGCGGTAGGCGTCGAGCGGCTCGCGTTCGCCGGCCTTCCGAGCCTGGTCGAAGTGCTTCCGCGTGAGGGGCTCGAGGGCCTCGAGGATGTCGGCGACCTGGTCGGTGGGCCCGGAGAAGGTGCCATGGGTGGCGGGGCCGGTCGACCAGACCCGGAGGTGGCGCTCGCGGTGCGCTCGGCGGCGAGCCTCGCGCTCATCGGTGGCTGCGGCCACCACCCGCTCCTTCTCGGCCCGGAGCCCCCGCATTCCGGAGTGCTGGGCGGTGCGCAGGAGGCGGGCCTCGGCGGTGGGGTCGACTGCCGCGCCGGCACTCACCTGGGCGGCCTGGGCGATGGAGATGCGACCGTCGAGGAGGCGGTCGCGGGTCTCGGGCAACGTGGCGACCCGTTGGGCGGTGACGAGCGCCTCACGAGCCAGACCTTCCGAGCAGCCCGACGCCTCTGCGAGCCACTGCTCGATCGACGCGGCTCGCCCGCCGCGCCACGCGCCGGTCTCCTCGGTGCGAGCAGCGAGCATGGCCTTCGCCGTCGCGAGGACCCGCTCACCGACGGCGGCGGCCTGGGTGAGACGGGCGGCATCAGGTCCGGCGAGGCGGGCCGGCTCGAGGGCCGCGACCACCTGCTGGAGGTGGGCGACTGCATCTTCGAGGGCGAACGTATGTTCGGTCATGCTCATGAAGACGCGTATGGCAGGGGGGTGTGACAACAACCGACAAAGAATCTCTGCGACTGGGGAGGTCGAGCTGCTCGCCGCACGTCGCGCGAACGGCGGCGCGTCCGTCGCGCGTGCGCGTTCGCACGAACGCGGGATGCGAAAGGGTGCTTCGCTACACTCGAACGTCCACGTCGGAGTGGCGGAATCGGCAGACGCGCTAGCTTGAGGGGCTAGTGCCCTTCGGGGCGTGGGGGTTCAAGTCCCCCCTTCGACACCACGGCTGACCTGCGGAAACGCATGGTCGGTCGGTCCGCCCCGGGGCGCTCTTCTACCGGATCTCTACCGAGCGCCCGAATAGACGTCCGCGACCGCCTGGGTTGCTGCCTCATGCATGCCTGGCAGAGCATGGGAGTACGTATCCAACGTCACGGCGATCGAGGAGTGCCCGAGCACCTCCGACGCGACCTTCGTCGGCACCCCGCTGCCGGGCGCGACGGTCGCCCCCCTGTGGCGAAGACCGTGAACGGTGAGGGCGCGGCAGTCCGAGGAGCGGACGAGCCGGCCGAACGACCGAGTGACCGTGGCGGGCTTGAGCGGTTCTCCGGATGCTCCGGTGAGCACAAAACCGTCGTCTCGGTACCACGCCCTACTGCGAGCCGAACTTCCGCT
>JBKJJI010000228.1:0-7202 GCA_046598115.1 Acidimicrobiia bacterium
CCGTCGGAGGCTCGATGCCCCAGGCGTACATACCGAACAGCAGGACGACGAGCCCGACGAGCAGCGGGACCCAGCTCTGGTACACCGCGGCGTACCCGATCGGCAGGAGCCCGAACGCCATCACGAGCGGGTAGATCGACGGTGACGGGAGGTGGATCCCATGACCGTCGTGGGCGGGCTGCTCGTCGACGTACGCGCCACCCTTCGGGAGCGCCAGCAGGCGGCCCTCGTCGTCCTCGGTGTACTTGCGGTGCCAGAAGTCGTCGCGGCCCTGCACCTCGGGGACCTCGGCGAAGTTGTACTCCGGCGGGGGCGACGAGATCGACCACTCGAGCGTCCGACCGTCCCACGGGTCGTCGCCGGCGACCGCGCCGCGCTTCATCGTGATCGACACGATGACGTTCACGATGAAGATGAGCGTCGACAGGGCGATGATGAAGGCCCCCACGCTCACGAGCTGGTTCATCCCGTCCCAGCCGAGCCCGGTGTCGTAGCGGTAGGTGCGGCGCGGCTGGCCGTAGAGGCCGAGCAGGTGCATCGGGAAGAACGTGAGGTTGAACCCGATGAGCATCGTCCAGAAGTTGAGCTTGCCGATGCGCTCGTCGAGCATCCGGCCGAACACCTTCGGGAGCCAGTAGTACATGCCGCCGAACACGGCGAGCATCAGGCCGCCGAAGAGCACGTAGTGGAAGTGGGCGACCACGAAGTAGGTGTCGGTCTGCTGGCTGTCGGCCGGCACGATCGAGTGCAGGACCCCGCTGAGCCCACCGATGGTGAACATCGCAATGAAGCCGAGCGAGAACAGCATCGCCGTCGTGAGTCGGACCGAGCCTCGCCAGACGGTTCCCAGCCAGTTGAAGATCTTCACGCCGGTCGGCACCGCGATGAGCATCGTCGAGAGACTGAAGGCGGAGATCGCCACCGGACCGAGGCCGGTCGTGAACATGTGGTGGGCCCACACTCCCCACCCGAGGAACCCGATCGCGATCCCGGAGAACACGACGACCGAGTAGCCGAAGAGCGGCTTGCGCGACTTCACCGGCAGGATCTCCGAGACGATGCCCATCCCGGGGAGGATCAGGATGTACACCTCGGGATGCCCGAACAGCCAGAAGAGATGCTGATACAGCAGCGGATCACCACCGGCTGCGGGTGAGAAGAACAGCGTCCCGAAGTTCCGGTCGGTGAACACCATGATGAGCGCGACCGTGATGATCGGCATGGCGAAGACGGTGAGGAAGGCGACGACGAGCATCATCCAGACGAACACCGGCATGCGCATGAGGGTCATCCCCGGCGCGCGCATGTTGAGGATCGTCACGATGAAGTTGATGGCCGAAGTGGTCGACCCGATGCCGAGCATGATGATGCCGACCGACCAGAAGTCGGGTCCGCGGCCGGGGAGGAAGCCCTGGCTGATCGGTGTGCTCGTGAGCGGCGTGTAGCCGAACCACCCCCCGTTCGGGACGCCGTTGATCCCGGGGATGAAGCTCGAGTACAGGAAGATCGCGCCGGCGCACACGACGAAGAACCCGAACGCGTTGAGGCGGGGGAAGGCGACGTCGCGCGCACCGATCATGAGCGGAACGAAGTAGTTCCCGAACCCGACGGCCATCGGCATCCCGACGAGGAACACCATCGTCGTTCCGTGCATCGTGAACAACTCGTTGTACTGCGACGCGGTGAGCACCGAACCATTCGGCTGGAAGAGCTGCAGGCGGATCAGCAGCGCCTCGATACCACCCACGACGAAGAACAGCAGCGCCGCCGCGCCGTACATGATCCCGATCTTCTTGTGGTCGACGGTGGTGAACCAGCTCCATGCACCGGTCGTCGCCTTGGGTCGACGCAGCACCACCGGCCGGTCGACCGTGGTGCGCGGCGCATCCGAAACGGTGGTCATGAGGTGCTCACTTCAGCTCGAGGAGCCAGTCGGCGATGGTCGCGGCTTCCTTGCGGGTCATGACGGGAAGCCCGGCGGGCGTGTCGCGGGAGAACGATGGCATCCCGACGCACACGCCCTTCCCGGGCGGGAGCCGACAGCCCTCCGACTCCATCGGGACGAGTGCGGGCGCGTCGTAGATCCAGTCGATCAGCTTGGCGCGGGTGAGCTCGAAGTACCCGCTCGCGAACGTCGTGCGGCTGGCCAGGTGCGTGAGGTTCGGACCGTAGACGCTCAGGCTCGAGTCCTCGGTGGTGTGGCAGTTGGCGCATTGGAACTTCGTGGTGAACAGCTCGTTGGCATCGCCGGCATCGTCGATGGGGACCGCGGGTCCCTCCTGCTGGTCGGCGACCCACGCCGCGAAGTCGGCCGGCTCCATGGCGATGACGCGGAAACGCATGTTGGCGTGCGACAGCCCGCAGTACTCCGCGCACTGGCCGAGGTACGTCCCGGGGTCGTCCGCCCGCAGGGTGAGCTTGTTGCTCCGCCCCGGGACGACGTCCATCTTGCCCGCGAGCTCGGGCACCCAGAACGAGTGGATCACGTTGCAGCCCGGACCTCCCTCGAACCCGCCGCCGAGCGACGGGTCGCAGGCCTGGAGGTCGAGGGAGATGTTGCGCCCGGTCGGGATGTGCAGTTCGTTCGCGGTGACGACCTTCTTGTCGATCCCGTCCTGCTTGGGGTAGTCGAACTGCCACCACCACTGCTTGCCGACGACCGTGATCTCGACGGGGTTCTTCGGTTCGGCTGCGAGGTCGAAGATCGTGCTCACGGTGGGGACCGCGATCACGGCGAGGATCAGCGCGGGCACGATCGTCCAGCCGATCTCGAACGGCATGGAGCCGTGGATCTGCTTGGGCCGGTCGTCGCTGCCCTTCTTGGCGCGGAAGCGGATGGCGAAGACGACCGTGGCGCCGACGACGAGGACACCGACGACGACGGCGACCCAGAAGACGGGAGTGAAGAGGTTGTCGATCTTGACGGCGTCGCGGCCGACGGGCCGGAGCGAGTTCTGGCCATTCTTCGGGCCCGACTCGGTGGAGCAGCCCGCGACGACCACCGCGAACAGCGCGAAGACCGGGACGAACCAGCGCCTCATGCTGCGATGCTCCTTCGCGTCGGCTGTCATGTCCCCGGTTTCCGGATCCCCAGGCCCGAACCCAAGCCCGAATCCGGGCGTCGGCACTCTATCCCCCGAACCTTTCGCCCCAGCAACTTGTGGGCAGCCTCAGAATCCGAGCCGATCGAGCGACTCGGGGCGCCGCTGCCAGTCGCGTTCCACCCGCACCCTCGTCTCGAGGTACACCCGCGTGCCGAGCAGGGTCTCGAGCCCCCGGCGGGCCTGGGTGACGGCATCCTTCAGCATCGCGCCGCCACGCCCGATGACGATGCCTTTCTGGGACTCCCGCTCGACCCGGATCGTCACGAGAAGGCGGAGCACATCGGCCGGATGCTTGCGGCCGTCGTCCTCGTCGTCGAGCACCTCGCACGAGACCGAGATCGAGTGGGGCAGCTCGTCGTGGGTCGCGCGCAGGAGCTGCTCCCGCACCAGCTCTGCGGCCACGAACGTCTCCGGCTGGTCGCTCACCACGCCATCGGGGTAGTAGTGCGGGCCCTCGGGGAGGCGAGCGACGACCTCGGCAACGAGCGCGTCGAGCCCTTCACCGGTCTGGGCCGAACACGGGACGAAGGCGTCGAAGTCGCCGAGCTGCTCGGCCGCCTGCGCGAGCTGCCGGCCCACCACCTCCCCGGAGACGCCGTCGACCTTGTTGAGGACGAGGATCCGAGGCGTCCGGACAGCCTGCACGCGGTCGGCGATGAAGCGGTCACCCGAGCCGATCGGCGCGTTGGCCTCGACCAACAGGCAGACGACGTCGACCTCCCCGAGCGTGGCGAGCGCGCGCTCGTTGGTGCGCGTCCCGAGCGCGGTGCGGGGCTTGTGGAGCCCGGGGGTGTCGAGGAGCACGACCTGATGGGCGGGGGCGGTGAGCACCCCGCGGACGGTCGTCCGGGTCGTCTGGGGTCGCGACGACGTGATCGCGACCTTCGAGCCGACGATCCGGTTCACCATCGTCGACTTGCCCACGTTCGGTCGCCCGACGAGGGTCACGAACCCCGACCGGAAGCTCACGACTGGTGCGTGACGTCGGCCCCGGAGTCGCGCTCGTCGCCGTCGGGACCGGCGACCCCATCACCGGGGGGAGGGTCGTGGCGGATCACGACCGACGCGATCCGCCGGCCCTGGACCCGCTCGGTCGCGAACGAGAGGCCCTCGAAGCCCACCGTCTCACCCTCGACCGGCACGTGGCCGAGGAGGTCGAACACCAGGCCGGCGACCGTGTCCCACTCCGTGTCGGGGATCTCGCGACCGAGCTCCTCGCTCAGCTCGCTGATCGGGAGGCGGCCCGGCACCCGCAGGGCGCCGTCGGCCAGCCGTTCGATGCCGGGCGACTCGACGTCGTACTCGTCGGTGATCTCGCCGACGATCTCCTCCAACAGGTCCTCGAGCGTGACCAGCCCCGCGGTGCCGCCGTGCTCGTCAATCACGATCGCCATGTGGAACTGGTTCGCCTGCATCTCGCGGAGCAGCTGGGCGACGTGCTTCTGCTCGGGGACGAACACGGCCGGGCGTAGCGAGGCACGCACGGAGTCCGAGCCGCCGTCGGCCCGGGCGCGTCGCACGAGGTCCTTGAGGTACACGAGACCGACGATGTTGTCGGTGGTCTCCTCGTAGGCGGGGATGCGGGAGAACCCGCCCTCGATCGCGCGCTCGACCGCCTCCTCCACCGTGGCGTCCGCCTCGATGGCGATCATGTCGGGCCGCGGGAGCATCACTTCACGCACGAGCGTGTCGCCGAACTCGAAGATGGAGTGGATGAGCTGGCGCTCCTCGAGCTCGATCGCCTCCTCGTCGGCTGCGACGTCGGCCATCGCGCGCAGGTCCTCCTCCGTGACGAACGGCCCCGCCTTGATGCCCTTGCCCGGCAGCGCGATGTTGGCGAGGCCGATGAGCCCGCGCGAGAGCGCCAGCATCGGCGGGAAGTTCGTGATCGCGGAGAGGAAGCCCGAGAGCGCGAGCGCGGCGCGATCGGTGTGCTGGATCGCGTATGTCTTCGGGGCGACCTCGCCGACCACGAAGAACAGCACGATCTGGAGCACCAGCCCGATGACGACGCCCGACGGTCCGGCGTGGCGCTCGAGCAGGATCCCCAAGAGGCTCGCGGTGGTGAGCTGCGACACCAGCACGAGCAGCAGGACGGAGTTGATCGTCTGCGCGGGCTGCTCGAGCAGCTTGGCGAGTCGGCTCGCACCCTTGCGCCCCTCGTCCTCGAGCGCGAGCGCTCGGATCCGGCTCATCCGTGCGAACGCCATCTCCGCGAGCGCCAGCAGGATCGAGAAGCAGAACAGGACGACGACGACCGCGAGGAGCAGCCAGTCACTCGTGTCCATCGACCACGCCTCCTCTCTCGCCGGCTCGAACGCCGGCTTCGTCGGTGCAGAACCGCTCCAGCAGCTCCTGCTCCCGTCGGCGCATCACGACAGTCTCGTCGGGATCATGATGGTCGTAGTCCAGCAGGTGCAGGAGCCCGTGCACGACGAGCAGCGCGAGCTCGTCGTCGAGGGAGCGGCCCGCCTGCTCGGCCTGGTCCCGGGCGACCTCGGGGCAGACGACCACGTCGCCGAGCACGACCGGTGGCTCGTCGGGGCTCGCCGGCGTCCCCGGCCCCCGTCCGCCGGCATCGGGCGTGCGACCCGCGGCAGGAAGGTCGTCGCCCATCGGGAAGGCGAGGACGTCGGTCGGGCCGTCGCCGTCGAGGAACCGGTGGTTGAGGTCGGCGATCGTGGTGCGATCGATGAACACCAGCGACACCTCGGCCTCGGGCGGCACGTGCTCCTCGCGGAGCACGAGCTGCGCGAGACGCAACCAGCGCAGGACGTCGACGTCGACCTCGTCCTGCTCGTCGGAACCGAACACCTGGATCGCCCGGTCCATCGATGATCGGGGCGGGACCGTCATGCGCGGTCCTTCGGATCCCGGTCGTCGGCGCGCTCGTACGCGTGGACGATGTCCTGGACGATCTTGTGCCGCACGACGTCGCCGCGACCGAGCTCGACGAACGCGAGGCCGTCGACGTCGTCCAGGATCCCGCGCACGACGAGGAGCCCCGACCGGCCGCGACCTTCGGGGAGGTCGATCTGGGTGATGTCGCCGGTCACGACGACCTTCGAACCGAAGCCGAGCCGGGTGAGGAACATCTTCATCTGCTCGGGTGTCGTGTTCTGCGCCTCGTCGAGGATGATGAACGAGTCGTTGAGGGTACGACCCCGCATGAACGCGAGCGGCGCGACCTCGATGGTCCCCCGCTCCATGAGCCGCGCGACCACCTCGGTGTCGAGCATGTCGTAGAGCGCGTCGTAGAGCGGACGCAGGTACGGGTCGACCTTGGCGAGCATGTCGCCGGGCAGGAACCCGGGCCGCTCGCCGGCCTCGACCGCCGGGCGCGTGAGGACGATCCGGTTGACCTCCTTGGCCTGGAGCGCCTGTACGGCGAGCGCCACCGCGAGGTAGCTCTTCCCCGTCCCGGCAGGGCCGATGACGAACGTGACGGTGTGGTCGCGCACGGCGTCGATGTAGTGCTTCTGGCCCGCGGTCTTCGGGCGCACCGGCTTGCGGCCGCGGAGGACCTCGGTACCCAGCACCACGGAGGGGAGCTCGTCGGCTTTCAGCATGTCGATCGATCGTCCCAGGCCTTCGGCATCGAGTGCGTGTCCGGCGTCGAGGAGCACCACGAGCTCCTCGAACAGCCGTGCCACACGCTGCACATCGGTGGCATCGCCGTCGACGGTGATCTCGTTGCCGCGCACGTGGATCGCGACGGGGAACGAGGACTCGACGATCTTGAGGAGCTGATCGCGATGCCCGAGCAACTCCACCATGAGGTGGTTGCCCGGGATGAGCACTTTCATCTGAGTCGACGACGGTGCGGACACGTCGTCCGCAGCGTAGCCGGGATCGCTCAGATGACGACTCGGAGACCGAGCTCGTCGAGACGGACCGCGAGGTCAGGCGGCTTGCGCCCGAGCGCCGCCGCGAGCACGCGCACGTCGTCGGAGCGGATCGTGAGCATGCGACCGTTGAAGTCCTGACGCTGGAGCTGGATCGTCGCCGCGTAGCGGGCGATGACGGCGGCGTCGTCGTCGTCGATCTCGTGGAGGCGGACGAGGTCGATGGTGAAGCCGTCGCCGACCACGCTGCTCG
>JBKJJI010000371.1:0-9636 GCA_046598115.1 Acidimicrobiia bacterium
GCCGGGGGATGCGACCGCCCTCGACGACCGGGTCCTCGAGATCTCCGACACCCGCACGTATGCACACCGTGGTGAGGTGCTGTTCCTCACGGTTCGCATCACCAACCGTGACCCCACCATCTGGCGCTGGTTGTTCGCCAAGCTCGACGGCGACGTCCGGGTCGACAAGCGTGAGCAGGTCCTCGGCTGCGCGACGTACGACGAGAGCGGTCGGCTCAACGACGAGCTCATGCAGCAGTCGCAGGACGTAGCGAAGGACGTCGCACTCGAGCGCCTCGGCTACGCCGTCCCCGAGCTGTCCGAGCGGGTGCTGATCGTCGGCTCCGTCTGCGACGGGCCCTCGCACGGGAAGCTCCTCCTCGGAGACGAGATCGTCGGCGTCGACGGCAACCCGGTGGCGAGCGCCGAGGAGGTCCGTCCGTTCGTCGTCGGGCACGCTCCCGGCGATCGGATCCGTGTGACGGTCCGACGCGACGGCCACGAGCGCGAGGTCACCGTCCGTCTCGGACGCAACGGCGACGACGCGTTCCTCGGGATCTCCACGCAGACGTTCGTCGACTGGGAGTTCCCGGTCGACATCTCGATCGACACCCGGCGGGTGAGCGGTCCCTCGGCCGGCCTCGCGTTCGCGCTCGCGATCGTCGAGGACCTCACACCCGGCGACCTGACCGGCGGCGTTCCCGTCGCAGTGACTGGATCCATCGCGGCGGATGGCTCCGTCGGCGAGGTCGGCGGCGTGGAGCAGAAGGCCGTGACCGCACGGCGCAACGGGGCGAAGCTCATGATCGTCCCTGCGAGCGAGGCCGCCGCGGCGCGGCGCAACGCCGGCTCGATGAAGGTCGTCGGCGTCGACACGTTGGACGACGCGCTGCGCGCGCTCGCCCGGTCGGGCGGCGCACGCGTGCCGACCGTGCCGACCGTGCCGACCGCCGCCCAGGGCTCGTAGCATCGGGGCGATGGCGGAGGAACCGGGGGCGCAGCGGCCGGCCGCAACGGACGCCGACGCCTCCGCGCTGGAGCAGCGGGCGGCGGAGGTGCTGCAGGCCGCCGAGGAGGTCGCGGCCGCGACCGGTCGGGCGATGGTCTCCGAAGCCAAGGGCGTCCGTCGGCGGATCCTCCAGGATGCGACCCGTCGACGGTCCGAGCTCGTCGCGGAGCTCGAACGCGTGCAGGGGCTCCTCGAACGGGCGCTGGCGGCGCTGCGGGTTCCCGTGGACCCCGCCGGACCCGAGCCGGGATCGTCGGACGCGACCGACGGGGCGGCTCCAGTCGAAGGTGCGGCCCCGGCGGCCGGCGGGCCTGCGGCCGACGACGTGTTCGCACGGCTCCGGTCGGCGGAACCGGTCGCGCGACCCGCGGCGCGATCCGGCGGGCGCACACGCACGGCATCCGCCGCCGCCGACGGGGCACCCCCCGCCGAGCCCGGCCCGGCGAAGGACGACCCGGCGATGGACGTCCCGGCGACGCACGACCCCAGTGAGGCGGGGACCGAAGGCACGCGCGACCCGTCCGCCGATCCCTCCCCCGACCCGTCTTCCGGCAAGGCGGAGGAGCCGGACGACGCCCCCGCCGATCCGGACGATGCCCTCCGGCGTCGGCGCGACGCCGTCCTCGACCCGCTCGTCCCCGACGCGATCCGAGCCGCCAAGCGCGTCCTCCAAGACGAGCAGAACTCGCTGCTCGACGCGATCCGGCGCGCCCGGGGGCGCTACGAGCCTTCCCGCTTGCTGCCCGAGCACGAGCACCAGCGCGAGGCGTGGGTCTCGATCCTCACCCCGTCGATGGACGCGGCGTTCCTCGGTGGCCGCGCCGCGGCGGGGAAGACGGGCCGCGTCACGAGCGCACCCGCACGCGTCGTCGGGCACGCGCTCGCGGTCGTGGTGACCCAGCTCCGTGACCGTCTCAGCGCCACGATCGAGACCGTCGTCGCCGAAGGTCCCTACGAGTCCCCACACGAGCTCCATCGGGCGCTGGGGTCGGCGATCGGGGCTCGCTACCGGGAGTGGAAGGGCTCCGAGCTCGAGGCCCGCCTCCGCGACGCCGCGTGTGCCGCGTACGCACGCGGCAGCTTCGAGGCCGCCGGTGCGGGTACGCCGCTGCGGTGGGTGCCGGCCGACCCCGGTCGGTGTCCCGACTGCGACGACAACGCGCTCGAGCCGACGGTCAAGGGGTCGTCCTTCCCGACGGGGCAGGCGCATCCGCCGGCACACCCGGGGTGTCGCTGCCTGGTCGTGCCACTGGAGCGCGGGGAGCCGGCGCCGGCGACCGCCTAGGCTCTCGTCCGATATGCGTGTCACTCCGGCTGAGGGCCGTCGAACCAGGCTGCGCGGCTGGCTGATCGCCGTCGCCGTCGTCCTGCTGATCCTGCTGTTCAGCCTCCGTGGCCTGGCGGGCTTCTACACCGACTCGCTCTGGTTCGACTCGCTGGGCCAGTCAGGAACCTGGGAGCGGCTCCTCGCGGCTCGGGTCGTCCCGGCGCTGGTGTTCACGGTGCTGTTCTTCGTGATCCTGCTGGTGAGCCTGATCATCGCTGATCGCCTCGCCCCCGCGTTCCGCCTCGCCACGGCCCAGACCCCCGAGGACGAGCTCGTCGACCGCTACCGCCAGCTCACGGCGCGCTACCGCGGACGGATCCGCGTCGCCGTCTCGGTGTTCTTCGCGCTGATCGCGGGGCTGGGCGTCTCCTCGCAGTGGCGCGACTGGCTGCTGTTCACCAACGGGGCCGACACCGGGACGACCGATCCGCAGTTCGGCAAAGACATCGGCTTCTACCTGTTCAAGCTCCCGTTCATCAACTTCATCATCGACTGGCTCTTCGCGGGCCTGGTGATCGTGCTACTCGTGACCGCGGTCGCGCACTACCTCAACGGTGGCATCCGGTTCCAGAGCACCGTCGAGCGCGTGACCCCCCAGGTGAAGGCCCACCTCTCGGTGATCCTCGCGATCATGGCGCTGGTCAAGACCGCCCAGTACTACTTCTCCCGCTTCGACCTCAACCTCTCGAACCGGGGTGTGGTCGACGGTGCGAGCTATACCGACGTCAACGCGCAGCTCCCGGCGTTGAAGCTCCTGATCTTCGTGTCCGTGATCGCCGCGCTGCTGTTCGTGTGGAACATCCGTCGGCGCGGCTGGGTGCTCCCGGTGATCGCGGTCGGCCTGTGGGGCTTCGTCTCGCTGGTCGTCGCCACGATCTACCCGGCGGCGATTCAGAACTTCCGGGTGAAGCCCAACGAGTTCGCGAACGAGCGCACGTACATCAAACGCAACATCGCGGCGACTCGGGACGCCTTCAACCTCGCGAACGTCGACGTCAAGAACTTCGACTTCACCGCCGACCTCCAGCCCGATGTCGTGGAGGCGAACCTCGCGACGATCGACAACGCGCGGCTGTGGGATCCGAGCGTGATCCGCGACACGTACTCGACGTTGCAGGGTCTGCAGTCCTACTACCGGATCAACGACGTCGACGTGGATCGCTACGACATCGACGGGCAGACCACCCAGGTGCTCCTCTCGGCTCGCGAGCTCAACAGCTCCGAGCTGCCGAGCCAGTCGTGGGTCAACGAGCACATCGTGTACACGCACGGCTACGGAGCGGTCGCGTCGCCGAGCAACAAGGCGCAGAGCGACGGATCGCCCGACTTCGTCCTCGACGACATCCCGCCGGTCGGCGAGAGCCTGCGGCTCTCCGACAAGGGTGCGCAGATCTACTTCGGCGAGCGCATCGACGGGTACGTCATCGTCGACGCGAAGTCGCCCGAGCTGAACTTCGCCCGTCAGGGACGCAACGACGCTCTCACCCGCTACGACGGCAAGGACGGGATCGAGCTCTCGAACGTCTTCCGCAAGGCGGCCTTCGCGCTCCGCTTCGGCGACGCCAACCCGCTGATCTCGGGACAGATCGACACCGACTCGAAGGTCCTGATGCTGCGGAGCATCCGCGAGCGGGTGACCCAGCTGGCCCCGTTCCTCGAGTTCGACTCCGACCCGTACCCCGTCATCACCGAGGGCAAGACCACCTGGATCCTCGACGGCTACACGACGTCGGACCGCTACCCGTACGCGCAGGCGTTCTCGGGGTCGGGCGGGCTCGCCGGCAGCTACAACTACGTGCGCAACTCGGTGAAGGTGACCGTCGACGCCTACAACGGCACCGTCAAGTTCTTCGTGATCGACCCGAAGGACCCGATGGTGCAGGCGTACGCGAAGGCGTTCCCCGACGTCTTCTCGCCGTTCTCCGAGATGCCCGACCAACTCGTCGCACACCTCCGCTACCCGGAGGACCTCTTCAAGCTCCAGTCCGACGTCTTCTCGAAGTACCACGTCACGGAGACGCGTCGCTTCTACACCGGCAACGAGCGCTGGCTGCTCTCGCCGGACCCGAACGCGGTGGTCGGGACGATTCCTGCCGCGTCGCCGGGGTCGACGACCGCGCGGGGGCGGAGCCCGGAGATCTCGGCGGAGACGAAGCGTCAGGACCCCTTCTACCTCTACATCCGCCTGCCTGGTGAGGATCGTGAGAGCTTCCTCATGCTCCAGCCGTTCGTGCCGGTCTCGAAGGACAACCAGCAGACGCGCCTCGTCTCCTTCATGACCGCCAAGTCCGACCCGCGCAACTACGGCGAGCTCGACGCGTTCGTGATGCCGCAAGGGGAGCAGGTGCTGGGACCGGTGCAGGTCGCGGCCAACATCAACAAGGAGACGACCATCTCCCAGGAACTCACACTGCTCGACCAGCGAGGCTCGAACGTCATCAGCGGCAACGTGCAGCTGATCCCCGTCGGCGACTCGATCGTCTACGTACAGCCGTTCTTCACCGTCGCTTCGCAGGGGAGCAGCCCGTTCCCGCAATTCCAGTTCGTCGCGGTGCTCATCCAGGATCGGCCCCCCGTGATCGCCGCGACGGTCGCGGAAGCGCTCGCCAAGCTGTTCGGCGAGACGTCGGCGACGCCGACGCCGGGCCAGACGCCGGACCAGACGCCGGCCACCCCCGACGGCCAGACCGTCGAGGGGCTCCTCGCCCAGGCCACCGAGAAGTTCGCGGCGGCCGACACGGCGCTGCGCGACGGTGATCTCGGGACGTACCAGCGCCTCGTCAAGGAGGCCCAGGCCCTCGTGGCCCAGGCCCAGGCCATCCTCGATGGCAGCGGGGCGACCACGACGACCACGACCACCACTCCCGCGACGTCGGCCTCGTTCCGCCGCTGACGCCACCGGTTTGCCCACCCGGCCTGCGCCCACTCGGCCTGCCCACCCGGCCAGGCCGCTCCCGAGGGGGCGGAGGGCAGCGGATTGAGGCGGACTCCCGGGATTGTTACTATCGCCGTAGTGGAAATACCCCCGGCGCCCCCCCGGCGCCGGCGAACCGCGAATCGGGAGCATCCATGGCGGTCAGCGGCATCGACCTCGGCAAGTACAAGCTCGGTTGGCACGACACCACCGACGACTACGTCACGAAGCCCAAGAAGGGCCTGAACGAGCAGGTCGTGCGCGACATCTCCGGCGGCAAGGAAGAGCCGGAGTGGATGACGAAGTTCCGCCTCAACGCGCTGAAGCGCTTCGAGAAGAAGCCGATGCTCGAGTGGTTCGCGCGCAACATGCCCGACATCGACTTCGACGACATCTACTACTACCTCAAGCCCACCGAGGGACAGGTCGCCGACTGGGACATGCTTCCCGAGAGCATGAAGGAGACCTACGAGAAGCTCGGCATTCCCCAAGCCGAGCGCAAGTTCCTCGCCGGCGTGACCGCACAGTACGAGTGTCTGCGGGGGTCCACGCTCGTGTGGACGACGCGGGGGATGCGTCCCATCAAGGAGCTCTGCCCCGGCGACGAGGTCTTCTCGCTCGACGCGTCCACCAAGCAGGTTGTGAGCGCCACGGTCGTCCGTGCGGTGAGCTCGGGCGACAAGGAAGTGTTCGAGATCCGCGCTCGCGGAGGGGTCATCGGTGCGTCCGCCAACCATCCCTTCCTGGTGCTGCGCGACGAGCGCAAGGCCGGGCGCGAGCGCGCGCGCTACGCGTCCCGATGGGTTCCGGTCGAAGAGCTTCGTGAGGGTGATCTGGTCGCCGTCGCGACCGATCTCCCTGAGTTCGGTACGTCGGCCCCGATGATGATCCCTGATCGCGCCGACGCCGGGGCGCTTCCGCGCACCACGAACGACGACCTCTGCTGGTGGCTCGGCCTCTACCTCGGCGACGGCTTCCTGAAGCGCGGCGAAGGCTGGCCCGTCGTCCAGATCGCGGTCGACGCGAAGGACACGACCCTCACCGACGAGATCATCCGGGTCGGCCGGGCGCAGTTCGGCCTCGAGTTCCGCCTCGCGAGCGACGGCTTCCGACTGACTGCCCTCGGAACCGGAGCGCTTGCCGCGTTCCTCGAGCTGAACGGGCTCGGTGGGACGTCGCACACCAAGCGCTTCCCCGACTGGGTGTTCTCACTCCCGGCATCCCAGCGCCTCGCGTTCCTTGCTGGGTACGTCGACGCCGACGGCTACGTGCGCGCCTCGCCGAAGTCGAAGGATGTCAGCCTGACGAGCGCGAACCCTGCACTGCTGGAGGATGCACGGCAGCTCGCGCGCCTCTGTGGGATCCATTCCGGGAGCGTCAACTCCTTCACGAATCGTCACCCCGTGGACAAGGATCGCGAGGTCGTCGGTCACCGACTCCAAATGAGTGGGCGCTTCGATCGACTGCCCGTCCGTTCACCGCGCCGGGCGTCGCGGTTGCACCAGCGCGCGTACCCCCACACGTACCGGTCCGCCAAGGGGACGACCTTCCGCACTCACACGAGTGACATGCTCGGGTACGTTCGCGTCGAGTCGATCGAGCCGGTGGGTGTCGAGACGGTCTACGACATCGAGGTCGAGGGCCACCACAACTTCGTGGCCGAGGGCTTCGTCGTGCACAACTCCGAGGTCGTGTACCACAAGAACCGCGAGGACCTGGAGCGCAAGGGAATCCTGTTCACGAGCATGGACCACGCGGTGCGCGACTACCCCGAGCTCGTGCAGCAGTACTTCGGGAAGATCATCCCGCCGGGCGACAACAAGTTCGCCGCGCTGAACTCCGCGGTGTGGAGCGGCGGGTCGTTCATCTACGTCCCGCCCGGTGTGCACGTCGACATGCCGCTCCAGGCGTACTTCCGGATCAACCAGGAGAACGCGGGGCAGTTCGAGCGCACGCTGATCATCGCCGACGAGGGCTCGTCGGTGCACTACGTCGAGGGGTGCTCGGCCCCGGTCTACTCGACCGACTCGCTGCACTCCGCGGTGGTGGAGCTCATCGCCCGGCCGGGCGCGCGCATCCGCTACACGACGATCCAGAACTGGTCGCCGAACGTCTACAACCTCGTCACCAAGCGGGCACGAGCCGAGACGGAGGCGACCGTCGAGTGGATCGACGGCAACCTCGGCTCGAAGCTCACGATGAAGTACCCGGCCGTCGTGCTCACCGGCCCGAAGGCGCACGGCGAGGTGCTGTCGGTCGCGTACGCGGGCGCGGGCCAGCACCAGGACGCCGGGGCGAAGATGACCCACGTCGCCCCCGAGACCACATCGATCATCGACTCCAAGTCGATCTCGAAGGACGGTGGTCGGACCACGTACCGCGGCCTGGTGAAGGTCGAGGAGGGCGCGCACAACGTGAAGGCCCATGTGCGCTGCGACGCGTTGATCCTCGACGACGACAGCCGCTCCGACACGTATCCCTACATGGAGATCGACGAGAAGGACGCCCGCATCGGACACGAGGCGACCGTGTCGAAGGTCGGCGACGACCAGCTCTTCTACCTGATGAGCCGAGGGCTCACGGAGCAGCAGGCGACGGCGATGATCGTGAACGGCTTCATCGAGCCGATCACCAAGACGCTTCCGATGGAGTACGCGGTCGAGCTGAGCCGCCTCATCGAGCTCAACATGGAAGGGTCGGTCGGCTGACCCCTCGGTCCCGACCCGCTGGACGCCCATGACCTCCTTCACTCCCGAGGTAGCGCGCGCGCTCGAGGGCCCCGACTGGCTCGTCGCCCGTCGCCTCGCTGCCGTCGAACAGCTCGACGCGATCGAATGGCCGACCTCGGCACAGGAGATCTGGCGCTACAGCCGCATCGACGACTTCGACCTCGACGCGTACCGCCCGGTCGAGGCCGCGTCGCTCGGTGCACCAGGGACGGAGGCGGCGCCCGGCGGCGGGCCGGTCGGCGCCGAGATCGGTGCGCACTCCGGGCTGCTCGTGGTCCGCAACGGCCGGGTCGTCCACCACGAGCTCGATCCCGCGCTCGAGTCCAAGGGCGTGCGGGTGTGCGACCTCGCGACCTGCGACGAGACGCGGGTGGCCGAGATGTACGGCACCTGCGCCGACGCGTCGCCCGACGCGTTCACCACGCTGCACGACGCGTTCGTCGCCGGCGGCGCGATGGTCGAGATCCCTGCGGGCGTCGCGGTGGAGCACGCCATCGTCGTGCTGCACTGGTCGCAAGGCGAGGGGTGCGCCAGCTTCCCGCACACGCTGCTCGTTGCGGGAGAGGGCTCCGAGGTCACGCTCGTCGAGCGATCCGGATCACCGAGCGTGCCCGCCGGATCGACCGGTCACCTCGTCGACTCCGTCGTCGAGCTGCTCGTCGGACAGAACGCACATGTCCGCTACGTCACCGTGCAGGAGCACGGGGCGAGCACCTGGCAGGTCGGGCTCCAGCGCGCGCACCTCGCCCGCGACGCGTCGCTCCAGTCCTGGGCCGTGGCGCTCGGCGGTTCCTACGCCCGGCTCCGCAGCGAGTCGCTGCTCGAGGGTTCGGGCGCGCAGAGCGACCAGCTCGCGGTGTACTTCGGCGATCACGACCAGATGCTCGACTTCCGCACCTTGCAGGACCACGACGCCCCCAACACGCGCAGCGACCTGCTCTTCAAGGGCGCGGTCGAGGACACGGCGCGCTCGGTGTACTCGGGCATGGTGCGCCTCCGGCCCGCAGCCGTGAAGGCACAGGCGTACCAGACCAACCGCAACCTCGTGCTCACCGAAGGCGCCGGCGCCGAGTCGATCCCCAACCTCGAGATCGAGGCGAGCGATGTGCGCTGCTCGCACGCGAGCGCAGTCGGGCCGATCGACGACGACCAGCGCTACTACCTCGAGTCGCGCGGGATCCCGCCCGAGGAGGCCGAGCGCCTCATCGTGCTCGGGTTCTTCGACGACGTGTTCGCGCGCTTGCCGGTCCCCGCGCTGGTCGGACCGCTGCGTCGCACCGTCATCGAGAAGATCGAGCACCGGACCGAGCACCGGACCGAGCAGGGAGCCGGGCGATGAGCACCGAGGTGCGGGTCTGCTCGGTCGACGACGTGGAGCCGGGCGCAGTGCGGCGCTTCGACGTCGACGGGCACCGCCTGGCGATCGTGCGGATCGACGACGCGTGGTACGTGATCGGCGACGAGTGCTCGCACGAGGACTACTCGTTGTCGGAGGGCGAGGTGTGGACCGACGAGTGCGAGATCGAGTGCCCGAAGCACGGGTCGACGTTCTCGCTCGCGACCGGTGAGCCCCAGACGCTCCCCGCGACCCGGCCCGTCCCCGTCTACGACGTCCGCGTCGACGGCCCCGACGTCCTGGTGACCCTGTGACCGCCTTCGGGTTTTGGCGTCGAGGAGG
>JBKJJI010000082.1:0-3874 GCA_046598115.1 Acidimicrobiia bacterium
GGCCGCGGCCGCCGCACGTCGGACAGACCTCCGACACCGAGAACGGCCCCTGGGGCACGGCGATCGCGCCGGTGCCGTGGCAGCGGGTGCACTGCGTCGGGAACGTCCCGGGCTCGGCGCCCGAGCCGTTGCACACCGAGCAGGCGGCATCGCTCGTCACGTTGACCGTGGTCGTCACGCCGTGGACCGCGTCGAGGAAGTCGAGGTGCAGCTCGGCCTCGAGGTCCTGGCCGCGCACCGGACCGGCGGTGCCCGACCGACCACGACCGCGGCGATTGAACCCACCGCCGAAGAGGTTGCCGAGGACGTCGCCGAACCCGCTCGCATCCTCGAAGCCGCTGCCGCCAAATCCGCCGCCGCCAAATCCGCCGCCGCCAAAACCCCCGCCGCCAAATCCGCCGCCGCCAAAACCTTGCGGCCCGCCGCTCGCCACCATCTCGCGGACCGAGTCGTACTCCTTGCGCTTCTCCGCGTCGCCGAGCACCTCGTGCGCCGCCGACACCGCCTTGAAGCGCTCCTCCGCCGAGGAGTCGCCAGGGTTGGCATCGGGGTGGTTCTGCTTCGCGAGCTTGCGGTACGCGCTCTGGACGTTCTTCTCGGAGGCGTCGGGCTTCAGCCCGAGGACTGCGTAGTAGTCCTTCTCGAACCAGTCGCGCTGGGGTGCCATCGCTGCCTCAGTGTCCGACCTTGACCATCGCCGGCCGCAGGACCTTGCCCTTGAGCCTGAACCCGGAACGCATCGTCTCGACCACGACCGGCTCCCCGTCGCCGTCCTCCTGGAGCACCGCCTCGTGCACGGTCGGGTCGAACGGCGCACCCTCGGTGGGGATCCGCTCGAGCCCGACACGTTCGAGTGCGCCGACGAGCCCCGTGTAGACGAGCTCGACGCCCTTGCGCACCTGCTCGTCGGCCCCATCGAGCGTGCCGAGTGCGAGCTCGAAGCTGTCGAGGACCGCCAGCAGCTCGGTGACGAGACCCTCCGTCGCGCGCTCGACGACCGCGGTCTGCTCGCGGATCACCCGCTTGCGATAGTTCTCGAAGTCGGCCTGCACGCGCTGGGCGAGGTCGCGGAAGTCGTCCCGCTCCTTGGCCAGCTCTGCGAGGTCGGCCTCGACCACTGCTTCGGCCGCCTCGACCGAGTCGTCGGCCAGCTCGTCGGCCGGTTCGGGCTCGCCGGGTGCCTCGTCGGCCTCCTCAGGGATCTCGGCGGCAACCTCGTCGTCGGCTGCCGCCGCCCCAGCGTCGTCCTCGGCGTGGCTCATGCGCTGCGCTCTTCACCCATGTCGCCGGGCTCGTCGACGGGCTCGTCCACGATCTCGGCGTCGGCGACCTCGTCGTCGGCCGGGGCACTCGACGCGTCCCCGCCGCCACCCTGGGCCTGGGATGCCGCGTAGAGCCGCTGCGCGAACTCCTGGCTCGCCTGGACCAGCGCCTGGTGCTTGGCCTTGATCTCGTCGAGATCGTCACCTGCGAGGGCCGCCTTCAGCTCGTCGATCGCGGCCTGGATCGTCGCCCGATCGCTCTCCTCGACCTTGTCGGCCTGGTCGGTGAGCAGCTTCTCGGTCTGGTACACGAGCGCGTCGGCGTTGTTGCGGGTCTCGGCAACCTCCCGACGCTCCTTGTCTTCCTCAGCGTGGGCCTCGGCTTCCTTCATCATCCGGTCGATCTCGTCCTTGTCGAGGGCGGTGCCACCGGTGATGGTCATCTGCTGCTCCTGGCCCGTCCCGAGGTCCTTCGCCGACACGTGGACGATGCCGTTCGCGTCGATGTCGAACGTGACCTCGACCTGGGGCACGCCACGCGGCGCCGGTGGGATGCCGACGAGCTGGAAGGTGCCGAGCAGGTTGTTGCGGTAGGCCATGTCGCTCTCGCCCTGGAGCACCTTGATCTCCACGCTGGGCTGGTTGTCGTCGGCGGTCGTGAAGACCTCCGAGCGCTTCGTGGGGATCGTGGAATTGCGCTCGATGAGCCGGGTCATGATCTGACCCTTCGTCTCGATCCCGAGCGACAGCGGCGTCACGTCGAGGAGCAGGACGTCCTTGACGTCGCCCTTGAGCACCCCGGCCTGGATCGCGGCGCCGACGGCGACGGCCTCGTCGGGGTTGACGCCCTTGTCGCCCTCTTGACCGGTGAGCGACGTCACGAGGTCCTGGACCGCCGGCATCCGCGTCGACCCGCCGACGAGGATCACCCGGTCGATCTTGTCCTTGGTGAGCCCGGCGTCGCTGATCGCCTGCTCGAAGGGGCCCTTGCAGGCGTCGAGCAGGTCGGACGTGATCTCCTGGAACTTCGAGCGGGTGAGCGTGAGCTCGAGGTGCAGCGGGCCGTCGGCGGTCGCGGTGACGAACGGCAGGTTGATCGACGTCTCCTGGAGCGACGACAGCTCGATCTTCGCCTTCTCGCCCGCCTCCTTGAGCCGCTGGGTGGCCATCTTGTCGGCCGCGAGGTCGACGCCGTGGGCGTTCTTGAACTCGCTGACCATCCAGTCGATGACGCGCTGGTCCCAGTCGTCGCCACCGAGGTTCGTGTTCCCGGCCGTCGACTTCACTTCGAACACCCCGTCGCCGAGCTCGAGCACCGACACGTCGAACGTGCCGCCGCCGAGGTCGAAGACGAGGATCGTGAGCTCCTCCTCCTTGTCGAGCCCGTACGCGAGTGCGGCCGCGGTCGGCTCGTTGATGATGCGGAGCACCTCGAGGCCGGCGATCTCGCCTGCCTCCTTGGTGGCCTGGCGCTGGGCGTCGTCGAAGTAGGCCGGCACGGTGACGACGGCCTGGGTGACGTTCCCGCCGAGGTAGGCCTCCGCGTCGCGCTTGAGCTTGCCGAGGATGCGGGCCGAGATCTCCTGGGACGAGTAGGCCTTCCCGTCGATGTCGATCGACCACTTGGTGCCCATGTGCCGCTTCACCGACCGGATCGTCCGGTCGGGGTTCGTGATCGCCTGACGCTTCGCGACCTCGCCCACGAGGACCTCGCCGGACTTCGAGAACGCGACGACGGACGGCGTCGTGCGCGCGCCCTCGGCGTTGGGGATGACGGTGGGCTCGCCCGCCTCCAGCGTGGAGACAACCGAGTTCGTGGTGCCGAGGTCGATACCGACGGCCTTGGACATGGTGGTTCCTCCGGAGTGCACATAGGGCGGGGGGTCCGCTCGTTCTTGAGTGTCAAGGTATCAACTTTTCTATGCGCGGTTCTATTCCGCCCCCGCATGCCCACCCCCGCATGCCCGACTCCGTCTCCGCTCCGGAGCACCACAGGCGCGATATCGAGCCTCCATGGCACCGACCGTCGGGGCGGAGCCGGACCGAAGCGGCAGACGGGCGGGATGCTGGCTAGATTCCCCGCATGGCCAAGCACGATGCGTTCACCGACCACCTCGCCGAAGTCCCGCTCTTCTCGGCGTGCTCGAAGAAAGACCTCCAGCAGGTCGCGAGGCGCGCGGAGGACGTCCAGGTCGACGCGGGCAAGGTGCTCGTGAGCGAGGGCGCGGCCGGGGCCGAGTTCTTCGTGATCATCTCGGGTACCGCGAAGGTCTCCCGCCACGGGCAGGAGGTCGCGACGCTCGAGGCAGGACAGTTCTTCGGTGACCTGGCGCTCCTCGACCGGGCACCTCGCAACGCGACCGTGACGGCCGCGACGCCGATGGAGCTCGTCGTGCTCGGTCAGCGCGAGTTCTCCGGGCTCATCGACGAGGTCCCCGGGTTCGCGCACAAGCTGCTCGCCGGTCTCGCGTCACGCCTGCGCGCGTACGACGCCAAGACCGTCCAGTAGCCGCGAGTTCCGTCGTCGCGGCACCGTCGGCACTAGGTTCCCTGGCGTGCGCCGCCTGAAGATCAAGCCGCATCAGCTCATCCTCGCGATCGGTGTCGCGACC
>JBKJJI010000123.1:0-7992 GCA_046598115.1 Acidimicrobiia bacterium
GGGGCCGCTCCAGCAACGTGTTCCTCGAGAACGGTGCGCGTCTGTACCTCGACGTCGGGAGCCACCCCGAGTACGCCACGCCGGAGTGCGACTCCATCGCGGATCTCGTCGTCCACGACAAGGCGGGGGAGCGGATCCTCGAAGGCCTCGTCCGCAGCGCCGAGCAGCGCCTGCGGGAGGAGGGGATCCGCGGCGAGGTGTTCCTCTTCAAGAACAACACCGACTCCGCCGGGAACTCCTACGGCTGCCACGAGAACTACCTCGTCGAGCGCGACGGCGACTTCACCAAGTTCACCGACGTGCTCATCCCGTTCCTCGTCACGCGCCAGGTGTATGCCGGCGCGGGCAAGGTCCTCCAGACCGCCCGCGGTGCGATGTACTGCATCTCGCAACGGGCCGAGCACATCTGGGAAGGCGTCTCGAGCGCCACGACGCGGTCGCGGCCGATCATCAACACGCGCGACGAGCCGCACGCCGACGCCGAACGGTTCCGACGACTGCACGTCATCGTCGGCGACTCGAACATGAGCGAGTACGCGACCTTCCTCAAGCTCGGGGCGGCCTCCATCATCCTGCGGATCCTCGAGGAAGACCCGAGCCCCTGGCGCGATCTCACGCTGGAGAACCCGATCCGGGCGATCCGCGAGATCAGCCACGACATGACCTGTCGGCGGCGGGTCCGCCTGGCCAACGGGCGGGAGCTCTCGGCGGTCGAGATCCAGTCGGAGTACCTCAACCGGGCGCTGAAGTTCGCGAAGAAGTACGGCTTGAGCCCACTCGAGCAACGCTCCCTGGAGATGTGGGAGCACGTGATGACCCACCTCGAGAGCGACCCGCTCAAGCTCACGACCGAGGTCGACTGGGTGATCAAGCACCACCTGCTCGAGGCGTACCGCGAGCGTCATGACCTCCCGCTCACGCACCCGAAGGTCGCGCTCGTCGACCTCGCATACCACGACGTCACCCGCTCGCGCTCGCTCTACTACCTGCTCGAGCGCCGCGGCCAGGTCGAGCGGACCGCGACCGACGAGGAGATCGAGACGGCGGTGAGCACGCCGCCCCAGACGACGCGTGCGCGCCTGCGCGGCGCGTTCATCAAGCGTGCGAAGGAGCGCAAGCGCGACTACACGGTCGACTGGGTGCATCTCAAGCTCAACGACCAGGCGCAGCGCACCGTGCTCTGGAAGGACCCGTTCAAGTCGCGCGACGAGCGCGTCGAACGGCTCATCGCGTCGCTGTAGTCGGACCGACCAGGACGCGCGTGCCTTCCTTCCGCACGGGAACCGTGCTGCGACTGCTCGAGGAGCGCGCCGGCCTCCAGCGAGTCGAGGTGCAGCTCGACGAGGGCCCGGCGCGCGCGTACGTGCTCACCCAGCTCACTGGCACGGTCGCCGTCGGCGACCCGGTCGTCGTGAACACCACGGCGGTCGAGCTGGGGCTCGGGACGGGTGGGTGGCACGTGGTCCACTGGAACCTCGTCCGCGACGGCTGGAGCGAACGGGGCCCCGGGCACATCATCAAGG
The DNA here is from genome assembly GCA_046598115.1 of Acidimicrobiia bacterium. Lineage (GTDB taxonomy): Bacteria > Actinomycetota > Acidimicrobiia > IMCC26256 > PALSA-555 > DASUAO01. The sequence goes on from JBKJJI010000123.1 coordinate 1,524, forward strand.
GGCGCTACACGAGCCTGCAGGTCGATGTGGGGAGCACCGAGGAGCACCTCGAGCACCTGGCCGAGATCGAGTCGATCGACGGGGTGCCCGTCGTGGCCGCGGCGCTGCACAGCCAGCTCCCGGCGGTCGCGGTCGCGGTGAAGCAGCGCGCGCCCGATGCCCGGGTCGTCTACGTGATGACCGACGGGGCGGGCCTGCCGCTCGCGCTCTCGGATCTCGTCGCCCAGCTGCGCGCCCGGGGGCTCGTGGACTCGACGATCACCTGCGGGCACGCGTTCGGTGGTGACTACGAGGCCGTCTCGATCTACTCGGCGCTCGCGGTCGCGCGTCACGCAGCCGGCGCAGACGTCGTCGTGGTCGCGATGGGGCCAGGAATCGTCGGGACGAACACCCGATTGGGGTTCTCGGGGATGGAGGTGGGGCCGATCCTCGATGCCACCGTGGCGCTCGGCGGCGTCCCGATCGCCGCGCTCCGCGTGAGCTTCGCCGACCCGCGGGCGCGGCATCTCGGGCTCTCGCACCACAGCGCGACCGCCCTGCGCCTCGCGTGCCGCTCGCGGGTGGTGGTGCCGGTCCCGACGGTCGGGGGCGAAGAGGAGCGCCGGTTGCGCACCGACCTGCGGGACGCGGGGCTCGACGTCCGTCACGAGATCGTCGACGTCGCCCCGATCGGGGTGATCGACCGGTTCGCCGAGCACGGGCTCGACATCGTGTCGATGGGCCGCCCGGCAGGAGAGGACCCGGTTCTCTTCGAAGCGGCCGCGGCAGCCGGGGTCGTCGCGATCGACCGCCGAGGGCGTGAGATCCAGGTGCACCCATGAGCGAGCGACTCGAGCGCCTCCTCAACCTCACGGCGACGCTGCTCGAGACGCGGCGTCCGCTCACCCTCGACGACCTGGCCGAGCGACTCGAGCCCTCGTACCCCGCCGACCTGACCGCACGTCGGCGCGCGTTCGAGCGCGACAAGGAGACCCTGCGCGACCTCGGCGTCCCGGTGAGCGTCGAGACCGTGGACGCCCTCGGGGGTGAACCCGGCTACCGCATCCGTCCCGACGACTACTACCTGCCCGACCTCGCGCTCTCCGACGACGAACGCGCGGCACTGCACGTCGCGATCACCGCCGTGCGTCTCGAGGGCGGGGCCGCGCAAGCCGGTCTCTCGAAGCTCGGTGGAGCCGAGGGGGTCGGAGCGCCGCCGCTCGCACAGCTCGAGGTCACCCCGGCGCTCCCTGCCTGCTTCGACGCCGTCTCGCGTCGTCGGGTGCTGGCGTTCCGGTACCGCGACGACGAACGTCGACTGGAGCCCTACGGCGTCGTGCACCGCATCGGGCACTGGTACGTCGTCGGCCGCGACATCGACCGCGATGCGCCTCGGTCGTTCCGCATCGACCGCATCCTGGACGAGCCTGCGTCGGGACCTCCCGACGCGTTCGCGCCGCCGGCCGACGTGGATCCGTCGGCGTTCGTGCGCGACGACCCCCTCCGCTTCGGCGAGGAACAGCCCGTGGCGGCGCGCGTGCTCGTCGACGCGACCCGCGCCGCGTGGGTCACCGACGAGCTCGGACCCGAGGTCGTCGTCGAGCGCCGCGACGACGGTGCGGTCGTGGTCGAGCTCCAGGTCGTCAACCGCGCCGCGTTCCGGACCTGGGTGCTCGCGCTCCTCGAGCACGTCGAGGTCCTGGAGCCCGACGAGCTGCGCGACGATCTCGTCGCCTGGCTCCGCGAGATCGTCGCCCGGGATTCGGGCGGTACCCGGTGAGCCCGCGAGAGAAGTCCCAGGACCGGCTCCAGCGGATGTTGGCCCTCGTCCCCTGGATCCTCGCGCACCCCGGCGCGACGCTGGCCGAGCTCGCCACCCGCTTCGACGTGGAGGAGGCCGAGCTCGAGCAGGACCTCGAGCTGCTCCCGATGTGCGGGCTCCCGCCGTACACCGCGGATCGGCTCATCGACGTCTGGGTCGGCGACGACGGCGCGGTGAGCATCCGCCTCGCGGAGTACTTCGAGCGCCCCCTGCGGCTCACGCCTGCCGAGGGCGTCGCGCTGCTCGCGGCGGGCAGGACCCTGTTGGCGGTCCCGGGTTCGGACCCGGACGGACCGCTCGCTCGTGCGCTCGAGAAGCTGGAGCGCACGCTGGGTGCCACCGGTGGGATCGCGGTCGACATCGGGGGCGCCGATCACGTCGAGCGCCTCCGGGACGCCGCGGACCACGGCCACCAGCTCGAGATCGACTACTACACGTTCGCCCGCGACGAGATGACGACCCGAGTCGTCGATCCGGTGCGGGTGTTCCACGCGTTCGGCGCGTGGTACCTCGCCGCGTACTGCCATCGGGCGGTCGGTGACCGCCTCTTCCGGGTCGATCGCGTGCGGGCGGTCCGTCCTACCGGGGTGGAGGTCGCCCCTCGGGCGACGTCGGACGACGACGACGGACTCGTGTACCGGCCCTCGCCCGACGATCTCCGGGTCCGGCTCCGACTGGCGCGCTCGGCTGCCTGGGTCGCCGAGAGCGTGCCGATCGAGTCCCGCAAGGATCTGCGGGGCGGCCGTTCGGAAGTGGTGCTCGCCGTGAGTGGCGCCGCCTTCCTCGAGCGCCTCGTGCTCGGGCTCGGACCCGATGCCGAGATCGTGGAACCCGACGAGGCGCGCGCGACGGTCGACCGTGCCGCCAGGAGGATCCTCGAGCGCTACGAGTCCCCGGCGTGAGCCGTCTCGGGCGACACCGGGATCGCATCACGGACGCGCGAGGATGGTCCCTCGTGGAGCCTCCAGCGTGACCGAAGCCGAGACCACCGACGTCACGGGGAAGGCCGCTGCGGAGGCGACGTCGGTCCTCGACACGCTGCCCGCCGGCGCGTTGGCCGACGATGCAGCAACGCCGCCCGGCGAGGCACTGGCTGCTCCCGGTCGGTGGAAGTGGCCCCGGGGGCAGGGCAGGCCGGGCACCCGCAAGGGGCTGGCGCGGACCGCGATCGAGTGGATCGTCCTCATCGGGCTCGCACTCGTCATCGCGTTCCTGATCAAGACGTTCCTCTTCCAGGCGTTCTTCATCCCCTCGGAGTCGATGACGCCCACGTTGAAGGTCGGCGACCGCGTGCTCGTGAACAAGCTCTCCTACGACCTGCACGACGTGAACCGCGGCGACATCCTCGTGTTCAAGGCACCTCCTGCGGCACGGTCCGACGGCATCGAAGACCTCGTGAAGCGTGCGGTCGCGCTCGAAGGGGAGACGATCACCGCCGACGGCGACGGCCACCTGCTCATCGACGGTCGCCGTCTCGACGAGCCCTACCTCCCGACCGGGACGATCTCGACGTTCACCGACGTGCCGCCGGGTTGCGGCACGCCCGCCGACGGCGGTCCGGGGTGTGTCGTGCCCAAGGGTCGCGCGTTCATGATGGGCGACAACCGCGGGGCCTCGAAGGACTCCCGCGTGTTCGGTCCCATCGACGTCGACACGATCGTCGGCCGGGTGTTCGTCCGGATCTGGCCGATCTCGGGGCTGGGTCTGCTCTAGCGGTCGGTCGCCGGGGGGTCGTCGGCGTCCCAGCCCGCCACCGTCGCGACCATGCGGTCGACGTGGTCGGAGTAGACCGCGTCGACACCCATGCGGAGCATCGCCTCCAGGTGGCGGACCTCCTGCGCGTCCCACGCGAACGCGCGGATGCCGAAGCGGTGGAAGAGGGTCACGAGCCCGCGACTCCACTCGCTGTGGTGCATGTTCATGACGTCGAGGCCGGCCTCGGCGAGGTCGGCAGCGTGCCGTTCGACGGAGTCGGGGAGGCGCGTCCGGGTCTGGCTGTGGACGAGCCGGACGTCGGGTGCCACCGCACGGAGGTGACGGAGGTGCCGGGACGACGGCGAGCAGAGCCACAGGCGGGAAGGGTCGCCCATCTCGCGCGCGATCGCGACGATCCGCTCGCCGACCTCGGCGTCCATAAGGTCGATCGAGAGCTCGTAGTCCGCGCCGAGCTCCCGGTAGAGGTCGACGAGACGAGGGACCCGGTGCCGGCCCAGTCGGTCGGCCGGGGTGCCGGCAACCCGCAGCCGCCACGGGAGCACCCCACCCAGGCGCACCCGGATCTTCGGGTCGTGCACGAGCACCACCTCGCCGTCGGCGGCACACCAGGCGTCGGTCTCGAGCCCGGTCGCACCCCGGACGAGCGCGTACCGGAAGGCCTCGAGCGTGTTCTCGGGCAGGTTCGCCCGGGCGCCCCGGTGGGCGAAGGTGATCGGTGCCACGGCAATCCCGGTGTCAGGGGCGTGTTTCCGGGCGATCCCGATGATCGCCGACGTTCCTGACATCTTGGCTCAAGGGAGCCCTATGACGGGCCGATCCCCAGCCTGTGACTTCGATCAAGGCCGAGTGCCCACGCTGCGGAGGCGTACGCCTCGTCCCCGACGACGTCATCGTCCGGGTCTGTGCCGAGGACGGGCAAGGTGCGTACCGCTTCCGGTGCCCGACCTGCTCGGCGGCCGCGATCCACGAGGCCAGCCCCGCGATCTGTGCACTCCTGCGCCAGGCCGGCTGCGTCGAGGAGGTCTGGCACCTGCCCGCCGAGCTGACCGAAGTGCGCACCGGACCCGCGTTCACGTCCGACGACCTCATCGACTTCCACCTCCTCCTGCGGAGCGAGGACTGGGCCGAGCAGCTCAGCGGCTCACCGCACGACGGCTGATCCTCCCCGGCGACCGAACGACCTGGTCCCTGAACGACCCGATCCCTGAACGACCCCGGACCCTGGCGGTCCGCCCGATACGCTCCCTGACGCGCCATCCCGGCGCGAAAGGAGCGCGGTGCAGCTCGGTCCGGCGGAGATCCTCGTCGTCCTGGTGATCGCCCTCCTCATATTCGGGCCGAACAAGCTCCCCGAAGTAGGACGGCAGGTGGGTCGCGCCTACCGCGAGGTGCGGCGCTTCCAGCGATCGCTCTCGAGCGAGATGAGCGACGTGTTCGCCGACGACGTCTCCGACGGTGCGGCGCCGGCCCCGACGCTCCCACCCAAGGAAGCGGTCCCCGCCGAGCCGGACGACGCCGAGCCGGACGACGACGAGCCGGACGACGACGAGCCGGACGACGACGCATCGGACGCGCACGAGCCCGTCGACGCCGATCCTGCCGTCGAACCGGCCGACGAAGCCTGATCGATGCCGCGGCGACCCCGCGACGACCGCATGACGGTCGTCGAGCACCTCACCGAGCTGCGACGACGGATCATCGTCTCGATCGTCGCGGTGGTCGGCGCGGCTGCCTTCTGCTACTGGTTCGCGCCGGACATCATCCGGTTCTTCCTCGAGTACTACAAGGACGCGACCGACGGGAAGAACGACGCGTTCATCTTCACCGGCCCGCTCGATGCCTTCGCCACCCGCCTGAAGGTCGCGACCTACGGGGGGATCGTCCTCGCGCTCCCGGTGTGGCTCTGGCAGCTCTGGCGCTTCATCACTCCCGGGCTCGATCCCCGCGAGAAGCGCTTCGCGGTGCCGTTCGTCGTCGCATCGATCGCGCTCTTCGCCCTGGGTGCGGTCGTCGCGCTCATCACGCTCCCGCAGGCGCTCGACTTCCTGCTCAGCGTGGGCGGACAGGAGCAGCAGCCCCTGCTCGCGGCCGACAAGTACATCAGCCTGGTGTCGCTGATGCTCGTGGCCTTCGGTCTCGCGTTCGAGTTCCCGGTCGTGCTCGTGTTCCTCCTGATCGCCCGGATCCTCGACACAGGTCAGCTCAAGCGCTTCCGGCGCTGGGCCGTCGTGCTGGTCTTCGCGTTCGCGGCGGTCATCACCCCGAGTCAGGACCCCTACTCTCTGTTCTTCATGGCGGTTCCGATGTACGTCTTCTACGAGGTGAGCATCCTGATCGGGAGGGCACTCAAACGATGAGCCCTGCACGGCGTCCGACTCCGCATCGGCTGCGGCGCGACCGGCGCGAGGTGGCGTTCGCGGTTGCCTGTGCCGCGGCGGTGCTCCTCGTGACCGGGGTCTTGCTGTGGGTCCTCGCGCCGGCGAGCGACGACCCGCCACCGTCGACACCGCCGATCACGCTGCCCGCATCGCTCCCCGCCGAGAGCGTGCCCGACACCGCGACGCCCGAGACGACGGCACCCGCTGCGGGCGCGCCCGAGACCGGGACCGGGGAGACGAGCACGACCGTCGCAGGAGGGTGAGTCTCCGAGCGTCGTTCGAGCACGACCTCGGCTTCCCGCTCGATCCCTACCAGCGCGACGCCCTCGACGCCCTCGACGCGGGGCAATCGGTGCTCGTCGCCGCGCCGACGGGCTCCGGGAAGACGGTCGTCGGCGAGTACGCCATCGCGCGGGCGCTCAGCCGGGGCGCGAAGTCCTTCTACACGACGCCCCTCAAGGCGCTCTCGAACCAGAAGTACGCCGATCTCGTGCGACTCCACGGCCGCGAGCGGGTCGGACTGCTCACCGGGGACCGGTCGGTGAACGGCGACGCTCCGGTGGTCGTGATGACG
>JBKJJI010000197.1:0-3721 GCA_046598115.1 Acidimicrobiia bacterium
GCGATCGCGAGCTCGCGAACCCGCTCGGCGCGGTGCAGATGGGCCTGATCTACGTGAACCCGCAGGGGCCGAACGGTGACCCGAGCGCGCTGGCCGCGGCCCGGGACATTCGAGAGACGTTCGCTCGCATGGCCATGAACGACGAGGAGACGGTTGCGCTCATCGCCGGCGGCCACACCTTCGGCAAGACCCACGGCGCCGCCGATGCAGACCAGTACGTCGGTCGCGAGCCCGAGGGCGCCAGCCTCGAGGAGCAAGGTCTCGGCTGGAAGAACAGCTTCGGGACCGGCAAGGGCGACGACACGATCACCAGCGGGTTGGAGGGTGCCTGGACACCCACTCCGGCGACGTGGGACAACACCTTCTTCGAAACCCTGTTCGGCTACGACTGGGATCTGGTGAAGAGCCCTGCCGGGGCGTGGCAGTGGGTTCCGACCGATCCCGCGGCGGCGGACACCGTGCCGGACGCTCACGATCCGTCGAAGCGACACGCCCCCGTCATGCTGACGACGGACCTCGCACTGAGGATGGACCCGATCTATGGGCCGATCTCGCGGCGCTTCCTCGAGCACCCGGAGGAGTTCGCTGACGCCTTCACCCGGGCGTGGTACAAGCTCACCCACCGCGACATGGGACCCACTTCGCGCTATCTCGGACCGGAGGTCCCTGAAGAGGAGCTGATCTGGCAGGACCCGGTCCCCGCCGTCGATCATGAACTGGTCGACGAGCAGGACATCGCGGCCCTGAAGCGCACGATCCTCGCATCCGGGCTGTCCGTTTCCCAGCTGGTCTCGACCGCGTGGGCGTCGGCGTCGACCTTCCGCGACAGCGACAAGCGCGGCGGGGCCAACGGGGCCCGCATCCGCCTCGCTCCGCAGAAGGACTGGGAGGTCAACAACGCGGCCGAGCTGGCGACGGTGCTGCAGACCCTGGAAGGGATCCAGTCGGACTTCAACAGCTCCCAGACTGGTGGGACGAAGGTCTCCGTCGCCGATCTGGTCGTCCTCGGCGGGTGTGCCGCCGTCGAGCAGGCGGCAAGGAACGCCGGGCACGACGTGCAGGTTCCCTTCTCGCCGGGACGCACGGACGCCTCCCAGGAGCAGACCGACGTGGAGGCCTTCGCCGTGCTCGAACCGACGGCCGACGGCTTCCGTAACTACGTCCGAAGCGGCGACAAGCGGCGCCCTGAGGAGCTGCTGATCGATCGGGCGAGCCTGCTGACGCTGACCGCTCCGGAGATGACGGTGCTCGTCGGTGGCCTGCGTGTCCTGAACGCGAATGCCGGGCACGCCGAACACGGCGTCTTCACCGGCCGGCCCGAGACGCTGACCAACGACTTCTTCGCGCACCTGCTCGACATGAGCACGGAGTGGCCGGTGTCCTCCACCGAGCACGTCTACGAGGGCCGCGACCGCGAAACCGGCGAGGTCAAGTGGACCGGCACCGCCGTCGACCTCGTCTTCGGTTCGAACTCCCAGCTCCGAGCCATCGCCGAGGTCTACGGGTGTGAAGACGCGCAGCAGAAGTTCGTGCAGGACTTCGTGGCATCGTGGGACAAGGTCATGAACCTCGATCGCTTCGACCTGGCCTGATCTCGGCGCACGGTCTGCTTTCCAAGGGGTGGCCACCCACTTCGAACTGCAGCAGATCGATCGTGCTGCGCCGGTCGGCGTTCGGCTGATCAGTCGAGGTCGAGCGCGCGACGCAGGACGACCATCATCTCTGCGTGTTCGCGCTGGGTCACCGCGGCGTCGGTGACGACCTGGGATCCGTGGAAGGTGCCGGCGGTGGAATGCAGCTCAACTGACACGCCAGCCTGCAGGAGTCGAAGGGCGTAGAGGATCCCCTCGTCGCGCATGGGGTCGTACTGCATCGTGGTGACGTACGCGGGCGGCAGTCCGGCGAGCGAGGTCGCGCGGGCCGGCGCGGCGTAGTGCGACACCTGATGCCGTGGAAGGTCGCCGAGGTACCAGGCCCAGCTCTGTTCGGCGCTGGGCCGGTTCCACACCGGCGTGTCGACGAACTGTCGCATGCTCTCGGTCTCGAGCCGGTCGTCGAGTTCGGGAGCGGCGAGGTACTGGAAGCAGATCGGCGGTCCACCGCGATCGCGTGCAAGGAGCGCGAGGGCGGCGGCGAGGCCGCCCCCGGCACTCCCTCCCTTGACGGCGAGACGCGTCGGATCGACGCCGAGGTTGTCCGCCTCCTCGCGGAGCCAGACAAGCGCTGCGTAGCAGTCGTCGAGTCCGGCCGGGAATGGATGCTCGGGAGCCAAGCGGTACTCGACGGAGACGACGACGATGCCGAGCTCGCGGCAGAGCTCGACGTCCATTCCGTGTTCGGTGTCGACGCTGCCCGTGACGAAGCCTCCGCCGTGGATCTTCAGGACGGCGGGGACCGGTGCGGCGACGACTCGGGGTCGGTAGACGCGCACGGTGACGTCGGGTGCGTCCGGTGGCCCGGGGATCGTGCGGTCGTCGATGTCGAGCGCGGACGTGTCGAGGCAGGCGTTGAGCGGGCCGACGAATTCGAGGATCAGTGCCCGCGCCGCGTGCACGTCGGTGTGCAGCGGCATCGCCGACATGAGGTCCGCGAATTCCGCGAGCTCCGGGTCGATGTCGAACCTCGAGTGACCCGCCGCTTCGGTCATGGTCTGGATCCCGTCTCGTGTCGGCGCGGTCTGACCGCATGACAACTCTTTACAGTTTACGTGAAAATGTAATACGGTCTGCGTGTGGCCACAACCTCGAACACCGGTGCAGCGATCGTGGCTGCCGCGCGGCGGACGATCGCCGAGCGGAGGACCGGGAAGCTGAGCCTCTCTGCGGTGGCGGCGAGAGCGGGTGTGTCGAGGCCGACCTTGTACCGCTGGTTCCCGACCAGGAATCACCTCCTCGAGGCTGTCGCCGCCGAGGAGGAGCAGGAGTTCTACGTTGGGATGCGCGTCGCGATCGACGCGCATCGCGCTCCGGCACGACAGCTGGATGCGGCGCTGCGGTATCTCGTGCTGTACCTCGACGAGGCGCAGGCCCCGGATCCGATCGAGGCGGATCCCGAGTTCGTGCTGTTGGGGTTCCGACGCATCCTGCCGATGCAGGTCGAGGTGTTGGTCTCGGTCCTCGGCGACACGCTCGAGGAAGTGCCCGCAGTGCGTGCGCGTGCGCTGACGCGCGCGCAGGCCGCCGACCTGTTCCTCAGGTTGGCCTACTCGCACTATCTCCTGCCGCACCCCGATCCCGAGGTGCTGCTCGCCAACATTCGTGGCTTCGCCGGTCTTCGACGGAGCACGGTGACCCGAGCCGTCGGGTGACTTCAGGCCCCAGGGTCTCGATTCAGAGAGGGAACTCGTGAGCCGAACGTTCCAGAAGGTGCTGCGCGCGGCGGTCGTGCTGGCCGTCATGATGCTGATGGCGTTGCCCGCCGGCGCCCAGAGTGGTGATGCGCCCGCGGCCGGCGAGGTGGGGATCACGAAGAAGACGATCCGCGTTGCCGTCGTGGCCGACGTCGACAGCCCACTGGCGCCCGGGGTGTTCCAGGGTCAGGTAGACGGGATGAGGGCGTACGCGAAGTACGTCAACGCGAATGGTGGGATCGCGGGCCGTAAGCTCGTCGTCGACTTCCTCGACTCGCGGCTCAGTCCAGACGAGGCACGCAACGCGACGATCAAGGCGTGCAGTGACGACTTCGCGATGGTCGGGACCGCGGTCGTGTTCATGAACAACGT
>JBKJJI010000236.1:0-6081 GCA_046598115.1 Acidimicrobiia bacterium
GCGATCGCGAGCAGGGCACGGCTCCGTCCGACGACGTGCGCGAGCCGCTCGGCCCCACCCCACGCCGGCATGATCCCGAGCGTCACCTGGTTGAAGCCGATCCGCACGTCGTCGGCCGCGACCCGGATGTCGGCTGCGATCGCCACCTCGGCGCCACCGCCGAGGGCATGACCGTTGAGCGCCGCGATCACCGGCACCGGGAGCGCGGCGACGCGATCGAGCACCCGACGGACGCGGCGGGCCATATCGACCGCGGCGTCGTGGGTGCGGACCGCGGCAAGCTCCTTGAGGTCGCCGCCCGACACGAACGCCCGGTCGCCCCCACCCCGCACGACGAGCACCGCCGCGCTCGAGGCTTCGACGTCGTGGAGCGCCGCATCGAGCTCGTCGATCGTCGCGAAGCCGATGGCGTTGCGCGCCGCGGGCCGGTCGATGGTCAGGACCGCGACCCCGTCCGCAACATCGAGGCGCACGCCTCCTGGTCGATCGCTCACAGCACGCGCCTCCTTCGCGGCGAGAATAGCCCTCTCAAATCCTGGTGTCATGTCTGCACTTTCCGCATATCGTGATTTTCGCTAGGGTGCGCTCATGGGGAAGGGTGACGCGACGCGGGAGCCCATCCAGGCACCCGTCGAGCAGGCGGTGTCGACCGAAGCTGGCATCCCCGTCGCGGTCAGCTACGGGCCCGACGACCTCCCCCCGTCGGAGGCCCTCCCACCTCCCGGTGTCTTCCCGTTCACGCGCGGCAACTTCCCCGACGGGTACCGCGGTCGCCTGTGGACCATCCGCCAGTACTCCGGGTTCGGTACGGCCGAGGAGTCGAACGAGCGGTACCACTATCTCCTCGCACAAGGCGGCACCGGGCTCTCGGTCGCACTCGACCTCCCGACGCAGTGCGGGTTCGACTCGGATCACCCCGACGTGGAGGAGGAGGTGGGCCGGGTCGGCGTCGCGCTCGACACGCTCGCCGATGCCGAGATCCTCTTCGACGGCATCCCGCTCGACCAGATCAGCACGAGCTTCACCATCAACGGGACGGCCGCGATCCTCCTCGCGTTCTACGTCGCTGTCGGGGAGAAGCAGGGCGTCGACCGCGCCGCGCTGCGCGGCACTATCCAGAACGACATCCTCAAGGAGTACGTGAGCCGGGGTACCTGGATCTGGCCGCCCCGGCCGTCGTTGCGGCTCATCGCCGACACGATCGAGTTCTGCGCCGAGGAGGTCCCGCGCTTCAACGCCATCTCGGTCGCGGGGGCGCACTTCCGCGACGCCGGGGCCAACGCAGCCCAGGAGATGGCGTTCACGCTGATGGACGGCATCACGTACTGCGACGAGGTGATGGCGCGGGGCCGGATGACGATCGACGAGTTCGCACCGCAGGTGTCCTTCTTCTTCTACACCCACGGCGACTTCTTCGAGGAGATCGCCAAGTACCGCGCCGGACGGCGACGCTGGGCCCACATCGTCCGAGAGCGCTACGGCGCGAAGGACGACCGGTCGTGCATGTTCCGTGTCGGCTGCGTCGCGGGCGGCGCGTCCCTCTACGCACCCCAGGCGCACAACAACATCGTGCGCGTCGCATACGAGGCGATGGCGTCGGTGCTCGGTGGCGTGCAGTCGATGTTCACCGCGGCCTGGGACGAGCCATTCGCGCTCCCGAGTGAGGACTCTGCGACCCTCGCGCTCAGGACGCAGCAGGTGCTGGCGTACGAGACCGGCGTGGCGCGTGTCGCCGACCCGCTCGGCGGTTCGTACTACGTCGAGGCCCTCACCGACGAGATGGAGGCGCGCGTCGTCGAGATCATGGACGACCTCGAGCGCCGCGGCGGGATGGTGAAGGCCGTCGAGGACGGGTACTTGCAGGGGCTCATCTCGGAAGAGGCGTTCCGGGTCCACCAGGCAGTCGCGTCCGGCGAGCGCCCGATCGTGGGTGTCAACCGCTTCGAGACCGACGAGTCGCCACCCGAGGTCGAGGGCTACGAGCTCGACGAGCGGAGCCGGGCCCGCCAGCTCGAGCGCCTCGCCGAGGTGAAGCGATCGCGCTCGGCCGTGGAGGTGCGCGACACGCTCGCCGCGCTCGGCGCAGCCGCAGGTGGCGAGACCGAGAACCTCATGCCGCTCCTCGTCGACTGCGCCAAGGCGTACTGCACCGTCGGCGAGATGGTGGACGTGCTCAAGGCGCAGTGGGGCGAGTTCCAACAGCCGGCGGTCTTCTGATGGCGCAACAGGTCCGCGTGCTCGTCGCCAAGCCCGGCCTCGACGGGCACGATCGCGGCGCGAAGCTCGTCGCGCGCACCTTGCGCGACGCGGGGTTCGAGGTGATCTACACGGGCATCCGGCAACGCCCGGAGGCCATCGCCTCGATCGCGCTGCAGGAGGACGTCCAGATCGTGGGGCTCAGCATCCTCAGCGGCGCGCACGTGGCGCTCACCCAGAAGACCGCGGACGCGCTGCGGGCCGCGGGCGCCGACGACGTGCTGCTCGTCGTCGGTGGGACGATCCCCCAACGCGACGTCGCACGGCTCGAGGCTGCGGGCGCCGCGGCGGTCTACCCGACCGGCACGCCGCTCGAGACCCTCGTCGAGAGCGTGCGGGCGCTGTCGGGCTCGCCTCAGACTCCCTTGTAGACGACGCCGCCCTTCATCACGAAGCGGACGTCCTGGGTGACCGTGATGTCGTCGGTGGGGTCGCCGGGAACCGCGATGATGTCGGCCAGCAACCCCGGCTCGAGCCGACCACGGTCGTCGACGCCGATCAGCTCGGCGCTCATCACCGTCGCTGCGCGCAGCGCCGCCGCGGGCGTCATCCCCCTATCGACCATCGCCCACAGCTCCTTCGCGTTCTCGCCGTGCGGGATCGCCGGCGCGTCGGTGCCGCACGCGATCTTCACGCCCGCCGCGATCGCCTTGCCCAGCATCGCTCGGGCGCGAGGGAACACCTCCGCCGCCTTCGCCTGCAGCTCGGGTGGGGCCTTCGAGATGTCGAGCCCCTCGGAGAGGTAGCTCGTGGGCACGAGGAACGTGCCGTGCTCGACCATCAGCGCGATGGTCTCGTCGCTCGCGAGCGAGCCGTGCTCGATGCAGTCGATGCCGGCGCGGATGCAGGCCCGGATGCCCGCATCGCCGTGGGCGTGCGCGGCGACCTTGAGGCCGGCGCGGTGCGCTTCGTCGGCGATGGCCGCGAGCTCCTCGTCGGAGTACTGCTGCGCCCCGGCGAGACCGCTGTGCGACATCACCCCACCGGAAGCCGAGACCTTGATGAGGCCCGCGCCGTATTTGATCTGGTACCGGACGGCCTTGCGCACCTCGGGGACACCGTTCGCAATCCCCTCCTCCACGCTGAGCGGCATGATGCCGGGGCCGAGCCGCTCGAACATCGTGGGGTCGAGGTGCCCACCGGTCGGCGTGATCGCGTGCCCGGCCGGGACCAGCCGCGGACCGTCGATCCAGCCGTTGTCGATGGCGCGCGCGAGTGCGACGTCGAGCAGGTAGCCACCGGACTTCACGAACAGCCCCAGATTGCGGGCCGTGGTGAACCCGGCGAGCAGCGTGGTCCGACAGTTCAAGATTCCTCGCAGGGTGCGGAACGCGGGGTCGTCCTGGACGTCACTGCGCCGGTTCCCGCCGTGCGGCCCGCCCATGAGCATGTTGAGCTCCATGTCCATGAGGCCGGGCAGGAGCGTCACGTCGCCGAGGTCGTGCTCGGTGGCTCCGCTCGGCACCGTGGCGGGGTCGACCGCGACGATCCGGTCACCCTCGACGACGATCACGGCCGGCGAGTGGACCTCGCCGGTGTCGACGTCGACCCATCGAGCCGCCCGAAGGACGGTGGGTCCGTCATCCGGGGTACCGGTGCCCGTGGTGCCGGCTCTCGGGGTGCCGGCGCTCACGGGAGTGGCTCGATCAGGAGGTCGAGGTAGGCGGCGCCGCTGTCGGGGATGTTCGGCTGACGCCATGCCTCGACGGGGAACGACGCCATCACGAGCGAGAACAACAGCCGGAGGAGGTGCAGCGCGTCGTCGGGCATCTCGTCGAGCGGGAAGCCGTCGCAGTATGCGATCGCCTCCTCCGCCCGGGGGAAGAAGGCGTCGTAGAACTCCTGGATCTCCTCCATCGAGCTCGCCATGCGCTCGGCGAAGCGTTCGCGCTCGGTGGCGAGGCACCACTTCGCCGCGAACGGCTCGAGGTCCGCGAACTGCGACGGCAGCATTGCATCGCTCATCGGGCTCACACTCCCGCGCGTTCGCGCTGGTAGTCGTCGACCCAGTCGGCCGCCACCTTGTGGAGGTGCCGACAGAGGATCTCCTGGTCGTTGAGGGGGAAGGACGTGAGCACCCGCGACTCGAGCATCGTCTGCGTCGCCTCGAGGGTGTTGCCGTCCTGGAGCGCGTACTCCTTGAACGTGACCGCGGCCTGCTCCTGCGCGACCCGCTCACGGGCCGTCGTCGGCGGGACGAAGTAGAGGTTCCCCTCGAACACGTGCTGGCCGTGCGCGGTCGGCCAGTAGTGGTACGTGAGGTACCAGCCCCGCTCCCAGACGAGGATCACGAAGTTCGGCCAGACCTGGTACGAGTCGAGTCCCCACGGCTGCTTGCCCGCGGGGTTGATCCCCGGCGGCATCGTGTCGACGCCGAGATCGGGTGCGTCCCACGGGCCGAAGAGCCCGCTGCGCGTCAGCCGATCCATCGGCTTCGACCAGTCGTCGGGGAGCTCCCAGCCGCGTCCGCCGTAGGTCGTGACGAGACGGTGCGGACCGTCGATCTGGTAGTGCAGCCCCTCGAACCCCGCTTCCTGCGCGGGCACCGCCACCTTGGCCGGTTGCTGGCGCGCGTGCAGCACAGGTGCGTGGTAAAACTCCTGGAACGCGTCCATGAAGAGCTTCCAGTTGCTCTCGACGGTCGCACGGTAGAAGTAGCGCTCGGTCTGCCGATGGAACGGATAGCCGTCCATCGCCGTGACCATCGGTCCCAGGAACTCGGTGAGCGACTGGCGCGGCTCGGCACCGAGGTGCACGAAGACGAATCCCGACCACACGTCGCAGTGCACCGGCACGAGCCCGTAGTCGGCCTTGTCGAAGTCGAAGAACTCCTCTTCCTGCTGCACGAACGCACAAGCACCGTCGAGGTCGTACTTCCACCCGTGGTACTTGCAGACGAACTGCCGACAGCTCCCGCTCGTCTCCTCACGGGGGAAGTCGGTCCAGACCAGCTTGTTGCCCCGGTGCCGACAGATGTTGTGGAACGCGCGCACCTCGCCGTCCATCCCCTTGACGACGACCACGGAGGTGTTCGCGACCGCGAGCTCCTTGGTGAAGTAGCTGCCGTTGCGCGGGAGCTGCTCGACGCGTCCGACGTTCAACCACGCGCGCTTGAAGATCGCCTCGCGCTCGAGCTCGTAGAACTCGGGTGAGATCGAATCCTCGTACGACATCGGCTCGGTGCCGAGCTCCGGGTAGTGCGCGGTCCAGCTGCCCTCGGCCGGCTTCTCGAACTTCACCATCTGTGACTCCTCATGTCTGTGGCAGTGCCGGTGCCCGAACCCCGTCCAGGTCCGGGTCCAGCTCCAGGCCGATGCTGTTGAACGCCATCGCGAGCCCGGTGTAGGTGCCCACGACGAACACGAGCTCGATGAGCTGGCGCTCGTCGAGGTGCACGGCGAGGCGCGTCCACGTCGCGTCGTCGACGCGATACCGGTCGATGAGCTGATCCGTCGCCGCGAGGAGGTCGTGCTCGAGTGCCGTCCATCTGTCGGCAGCGGCATCGCCGTCGGCGCCCGACGCGATCGCCTCGACCTCGTCGACGGAGATGCCGCACGACGGCGCCATGCGCACGTGCTGCACCCACTCGTACTCCGAACGCGTCCGCCACGCGACTCGCAGGATCATGAGCTCGCGCAGGCGCGGGTCGAGCAAGGGAGTGAACAGGAGCGCGTTGTTGTACGAAAGGAACGGTCCCGCGAGCCCGGGATGACGCATCAGGGTCGCGAGCACGTTCGCCACGGGTCGGGCGTCGGGGCCCTCGGCAAGGAGCCGCGCCGCGACTTCCTTGCCGTACGCGGACGTGAGTGCCTCCACCATCTCGTC
>JBKJJI010000320.1:0-9909 GCA_046598115.1 Acidimicrobiia bacterium
CCCATGGAGAGCTGCACGGCCGACGGGAAGCAGGAGTAGAGGTCGAAACGGGCGACGTCGTCGAGGCCGAGGCCTGCCGCGTCGAGCGCGGCGCGCGCCGCGATCCCGACGGCCGGCGCCTCCGACAGCCGGTAGCGCTCCGAGAACCAGTAGTGGTCGTGCGCGTCCGCACCTGCCACGAGGAACACCATGCGATCGTCGGGCACGCCCGCGGCACGCGCGGCGTCGTGCGAGCAGAGCAGCAGCGCAGCAGCCTGGTCGACCTCGATGTTGGAGCACATCAGCTTCGGGTACGGGGCGACGACCATGCGGTTCCCCGGGCCGGGTGTGCCGATCTCCTCGGCGGTGCGGGGAGTGCGTGACCAGGCGTGCGGGTTGTCGACCGCCACCGCGTTGAACGTCGCCCACAGATCGCTCACGTGGTGCCGGTGCTCCTCCGCGGTCCGGCCCGAGGCGGCTCGCAGCGCCGTCTCGAAGAGCGGGTAGACGAAGATCGGCGCGACCGCGCCGTGGTCCTCTTCGTACGCGTTGGTCCCGGGCCGGGTGTCGCCGATCACTTCGGGGCACTGTGGGACGTCGTCGTCCGTCCACGTGAGCCACGTCTTGGGCTCCTGCCTGGCGCGCAGTCGGGTGAAGAGGCACTCGGCCCCACCCACGAGCACGACGTCGCACGCCCCCGCGACGATCTCGGAAGCGAGCTCGTTCACCAACATCTGTGGGCTATTCCCGCCGTTCGCACTCACCGCGGTGCGCCGGAGGTCGGGAGCGCCGAGACGGCGGGCAAGCAGGGACGCGGGGTCGGGATACGGCCAGGAGACCATGGACACGGTCGCGATCGTGTCGACGTTCGCGAGGAGCGATCGCCGCGCGCCGGTGTCGGCGTCGGCGAGGCGGGCGGCGTCGGCGAGCAGGTCGATCGGCTCGCGGGCGCCGGTGAGGTCCTCCAGCCGCTGGTCGGTCTGGCCGACACCGACCAGGACCGGCGTGCGAGGATCGATCATGCGCGCGCTCCCTCGACGTCGGGGAGGTCGGCGAGCACGCTCGGCCATTGCGGCTCGCCCGGCACTGCGCTCTCGGGGCAGATCGAACGGTACCGGCACCAGCCGCACACCCGCGCGTCGGCAACGCCGGAGAAGTCGCGCGCGTCGCGGATCTCGGCGACCTGGGCCCGCACCCGGGCCTCCAGCTCCGCGAGCTCGTCGTCCTCGGGGTCCCACGGCTCCGGGTCGTCATCGACCTCCGCAGACAGGTGCTCGTAGCGGAGGCGCAGCCGCAGGCTGCGAGCGCGTGCGACGGGTTCGAGCACGAAGGCCTGGAGCCAGGCGCGTGGGTCGTCGGCGACGCGGGACCCCCAGACGGCGCCCGTCTTGTAGTCGCGTGCGTCGAGGAACCCGTCGTGGATCCAGACCGCGTCGATGCGTGCGGTCGCGAGGAACGAGTACGACGCGGGGGATGCGGGAGCGAAGCGTGCCAGGTCGATCTCGTGGCCGAAGGCGTCGGCGGGAGACGGGCACCGGGTGATGTGGCGGCTGAGCTCCTCGCGGAGGCGGCTCGACCCACCATGGGCCTCGAGTACCTCATCGACGTGGTCCGAATCGTGGCAGGAGCCGTGGTCGTGGACGAAGCGCAGGACGTCGTGGACGAGCAGCCCGTGGTCGGGGGAGCCGGTGTCGTCGCTCGCGGGCACCGAGAGGAGGTGCTGGTTCCGCCAGGCGCGGGGGCATCGCCGCCAGAGGTCGAGCGACGACGGCGTGACCCGCAGGATGCCCGGGCGCAGGTCGCGGGCCCGGGCGCTGAGCCGTACTGCGCCGGGATGGGCCGGGCACTTCCCCACGTGCCGGCATTGGGCGCACCCGGTGCCGGGACGGGCGTCGTCGGCGTCGGCGCGGGCGCGCAGGGCGTCGAGACTCGACTCGAAGCGGGCCCGCAGCGCGTCGATCTCGGCGCCGAGATGGACCATGCGGGTCCGGGTGAGGCCGCGCACGAGGTCGGCCCAGGTGACGAGGAGGTCGCCGTCGCCGACCCAGGGGCGCAGGCGCAGCACCGCGAGCCACACGCTCGGCAGCTCGAGGGGGTCGTCGGTCGGGACTCGCCCGGCCCACAGGTCGAGCTGGCGCAGCTCCTTCGTCCCATCGGGCGTCCCATCGGGCGTCCCATCGGGCGTCCCATCGGGCGTCCCATCGGGCGTCCCATCGGGCGTCCCGTCGGCTCGGACCACCGTCAGGTCGACCCACCCGCCGACCCGGATCCCTCGCCGCTCCGTCGGGCTCTCGCAGTCGTGCAGATGCGTCTCGGCCTCGTGCTCCCCGAAGAGCTGTTCGTACCAGCCGGCTGCGTGGGCGAACACGCGCTGCTCCTCGGGCTCGAGGTCTGGGGGGACCGCGAACGCCTCGCGTCGCATCCGCCCACCCTCACCGTGCGCGGCGCGCGCCGCGTCGAGGAACGGACCGCGCAGGCGGGCGCGGCTGACGGGGTCGCGTGCGCCGCCTTCGTCGGCGAAGTCGAGGGCGACCCGGCGGGGGCAGAGCTCGGGTGCGTCGCGCAGCAACGACGGCGTGACCCGGGGGAGCGGCGCATCGTCCACGTCCCGAGCATGGCAGGTGCCCGGGACCGGATCTGGCTGCGTCGCTTCGCCGCGTGCGGCGGCCTGCCGCCGCCGCGGCGATCGGCACCCGTAACCTGACGTGATGTCCGCTCACCGCGTGCGGCGGTCACCGTCGCGACGATGGGCCCTCCGCGTCCTCGTCCTGGTGCTCGCGGCCTGGCTCGTCGCATCGGGCGTGGTGCTGCTCGGTGTCCGCGCCCGGACGAACGCAGGCCTCGATGCGCTCGAACGGGCGGAGCAGCGCCTCGAAGCGGCCCAGCTGCTGCGGGGTGCCGGTGCGAGCGACCTCGTGCTCGCGCAGCGCGAGTTCGCCGATGCCCACGACCTCGCCGCGAGCCCCGTGCTCCGGCCCTGGCGGGTGGTGCCGTTGCTCGGGGGGAACGTCTCGTCGGTCGCGGACCTCACCGCGGCGGCGGCCGAGGTCGCGGCCATCGGGCAGCAGGTCTCGACCGCGGCGGCCGCCGTCGTCGCCCAGCAGCCCGTCGACGGTGCTGCGCGGCTCGACCTCCTCGCCCAGCTCGAGCGGATCAGCGCGGACGCGGACCGGTCCCTCGCCCGGCTCGATCTCGGCAACGACTTCTTCCTCATCGGCCCGATCGGCGAGGCGCGACGTCGATTCCTCGAACGGCTGGTGCAGCTGCGCCGCGCCGTCGCCGATGCCCAGGCGGTGACCGCGGGAGCCCAGACGCTGCTCCGGGGTCCGCGGCGCTACCTCGTGCTGGCCGCGAACAACGCGGAGATGCGGGCCGGATCGGGGATGCTGCTCTCGGCGGGCGTCGCCACGTTCGCCGACGGGGCGTTCAGCCTGGGCGAGATGGCCCCGACGCAGACCTACGGTGTTCCCGCCGGCGTCCCACTCCCACCCGAGCTCGCGACGCTCTGGGGGTTCACGCCGATGGGCAAGGACTGGCGGTACCTGGCGATGTCGCCGCGCTTCGACGCGACCGCGCCGATCGCCGCCGACATGTGGGCCGCGGCCACTGGGGAGCAGGTCGACGGCGTGCTCATGGTCGACCCGGTGACGCTCCAGGCGCTGCTCGCCGCCCAGGGGCCCATCGACGCGGGCGGCCGGGAGCTGAGCGCCGACGACGTGCTCGGATATCTCTTGCTCGGACAGTACGACGGGCTCGGGGACGAGTACTCCGACCAGACCGATCGTCGTGACCAGCTCGGCGTCGTGGCCCGGGCCGGAGTCGACACGCTCACGAACCGCCCCTGGGACGTCGACGCGCTCGTCGGGCAGCTCGGCGACGTGGGCGCGGGGCGTCACCTCCTCGCGTGGGCCCGCGACCCGGAGGAACAGCGGACCTGGGTCGCCGCAGGCATCGACGGCGCGCTCGGGGGCGACTCGCTCGCACCGAACGTGCTGAACGCCGGCGGGAACAAGCTCGACCAGTTCCTGCATGTCGCGGCCGACCTCTTCCTCGCCGACCGAGCCGACGGAGGCCAGGACGCGACGCTCACCCTCACGCTTCGGAACCAGACCCCGGAGGGGCTCGTGCGGTACGTCGCCGGTCCGCATCCCTCGACCGGGCTCGCTGAGGGCGAGTACCAGGGCATCGTGACCGTGAACACTCCGGGCTTCGCGAGCCTGGCGACGATGGAGGGCGTCGACCCCGTCGTGGTGAGCGGCGTCGATGGTCCGACGAAGGTGGTGGGGGGCTTCGTCCGGCTCCTGCGAGGCGCGACGCGCACGATCACGGTCCGCTTCACGCTCCCGGAGGGGGTGACGAGTCTCCGCGTCGAGTCGTCGGCGCGGGTGCCGCCGATCGCCTGGACGGCCGTCGGCGAGGAGTGGTCCGACACCGCCGCATATCACCTGGAGTGGTGATCCGGGGCCAATCGTGATGAACACAGGGGTTCGAGCCGCTCCGACTGTTCACACTGAGAGTGGTCTCCCTCTGGCAATCGACCACCGAGGGTGGTACGGTGCGTGACCGGAACCAGGGGCACCAGGACGCACGTTGCCCTGGGAGCCAGGTTCGGCGCCGGTTCCCCTCGGACCGGTGAGGCGCACGAGGCGACATGGTGCGGGTGGGCACCAGGAGGATGATGATGAAGAAGTCCGGAAAGCACCTGCGGAGACTGGCGCTCCGCTCCGTGATCGTGGCCGGCGCGGCACTCAGCGTGTTCGCGCCGACCGTGGCGTTCGCGGATCAGGATGCCTACGACCCGTACCCGACCGTGCCGACGACACCGACCACGGTGGAGTGCACGCCCGGTAACGGTTCGGTGGTCTGCGGGACGCTGGTGACGGTTCCCGACGGCTCCAGCTCGAGCCTCGCCTTCACGGGGGGTGACTCGGCCGTGCTGGCCGCGTTGGGTGTCGGGGCGATCGGGAGCGGTGGGTTGATCCTCCTCTTCAACCGCCGCCGCTCAACTTCACCCGCCGCTTAGCCGACACCACTCGCATGGCAGTTGCGAGTCAGACCGCGCCACGCGCGCTCCGCGTCCCCCAGGCCGAGGCTGGCGCCCGGCCCGAACGCGTCGCGGCGTCGAGCCGTCACGGTGCCTGGATCTCGACGGGGATCATCGTCGGGGGCGATGCCCTCGCCCTGCTCTGCGTCGCGCTCGTCGCGGCCGCCGGCTCGGTCTACGCCGCGCTCTACGTGCCGCTCGCACTGTTCGTGCTGGCGACGTCGGGCGCGTACCACCGCCGTCTGAGCCTCCGAGCCCTCGACATCGCGCCGTGGATCGCGACGCGCCTCGCGGTCCCGCTGCTCGTGCTCGGTCCGGTCGCCGCGATCTCCGGTGCGGACGCGGGTGCCCTGCTCACCGTCGCGTTGCTCGGCCTCGCGGTCGTGGTTCCAGAACGGATCCTCACGTACGGGGTCCTGCGCCACGCGCGCCGGCGGGGGCACCTCCTGGAGGAGACGGTCATCCTCGGTGCCGGTGAGGTCGGCGCCGAGCTCGGACGGTCCTTCCTCGAGCACCCTGAGTTCGGCGTCTCGCTCGTCGGGTTCCTCGACTGTGTCGACGGCAACCTACCGGCGCCCTTGCTGGGTGATGTCGACCAGCTGCCCCGACTGCTCGACGAGCACCACGAGATCCGGCGTGTCGTCGTCGCGTTCGGTCCGGCGCAGGAGTCCGAGCTCGTCAGTGTGCTGCGGACCGCCGTCATGTACGACGTCGAGGTCTCGGTCGTGCCGCGCTTCTTCGACAACGGGGTGGCCCCGGTCGGCCCCGATACCGACGACGTGCGGGGCGTGCCCCTCTACCGCGTGCGCCAGTCGGCGCTGCGCAAGCCCGCGTGGGTCCTGAAGCGCGCGCTCGACATCGTCGTCGCCGGGACCGTGCTCGTGCTGGCGTCGCCGTTGCTGATCGTGTTCGCGATCGCGGTGAAGCTCTCGAGCCCCGGCCCGGTGCTGTTCCGCCAGGGCCGGATCGGCCAGCGCGGGCGCGAGATCATGGTGCCGAAGTTCCGGACGCTGCGGGTCAACCACGACAGCGACACCCAGTGGTCCGTCGACGACGACCCGCGGGTGACGTTCATCGGTCGGATCCTCCGCCGGACGTCGATCGACGAGCTCCCCCAGCTGTGGACGGTCCTCAAGGGCGACATGTCGCTCGTGGGACCCCGGCCCGAGCGCCCGCTCTTCGTGAAGCGCTTCAGTGCCGACGTGTGGGGCTACGGTGACCGCCATCGCCTCCCCGTCGGGCTCACCGGTTGGGCCCAGGTGCACGGACTCCGCGGCGACACGTCGATCACCGAGCGGGCTCGGTTCGACAACCAGTACATCGAGCACTGGTCGCTCTGGCGTGACATCGTCGTCCTCGTCCGCACGGTGGCCGAGGTGCTCCGCGGCGCGGGCAAGGACCGCTAACGACCCGAGCCCGACTCGGTGATCCGCTCGACGATCGAGTGGGGATCGAAGCGCAAGGGCGATCCCTCGGCGCTCGGGCTCGTGGTGAGGTACGTGCGCAGGATCTCGTAGGCAGGCCTCGGCTCGAGGTCCTTGGTGAGCAGGCCGAAGCCGTCGAGGTGCGCATGCCCGGTGTCCTGGGCCCGCTCGTTGTACCAGAACACCGTGGTGACGTAGGGCGCATGGACGGCGACCCACCGCAGCGTGCGGACGAGGTACTCGCCCTGCTGGACCTCGGTCACGCCCCACTGCCAGTTCGGCGCGCCGGGCTCCGTCGGGTGCGCGGACCAGCCGAATTCGGTGAACCAGATCGGGAGGTCGCCGTCGCCGTGGGCCTCCATGAGGTCGCGGACGGCGCCGATGTGGGTGAGCGTTCCCCGGGTGCCGTCGTCGGGCGTCTCCGGGGGTGCGTCGGCGAAGCCCTGGTAGGGATGCGTCGCCATCACGTCGAACGAGCCCTGGACGCCGAGGTCGTAGAGGGCGCCCAGGAAGTCGGTGTCGTTGTAGGCGGGACCGCCGAGGACGACCTCGGCGTCGGGGTCGCCGGCCTTCACGGCGGGGTACGCGGCGCGCAGCAGGGACGCGTACTCCTCCACTGATCCCTGCCAGAACTCGGTGAGGTTCGGCTCGTTCCAGATCTCCCACGCCTCGACCCGGCCGCGGTAGTGGTCGGCGGCCCAGGTGAGGAAGCGCGCGTAGTCGGCCGGGTCGGTGGGAGGGTGGCGCTCGCCGATGCCGCCGTTCGCCCACGCGGGTGTCAGCCACGCCGTGAGCAGGACTTTCAGACCGCGCGCGCGCGCCTCGTCGACCGCGGCGTCGACCCGGCCCTGGTAATAGGGGTCGATCGTGCCGGGCGCCTCGGGCTCGTAGCCCGACCAGCCGATGTCGATGCGCACCCACTCGAGGCCCGCGGCGGCGAGCTGGTCGAGGATCTGCACGCGGTCCGCGTCGGTGTAGTTGGTCCAGGTGGCGTGGAACTGCGCGCCGACCGCCGGTTCGGAGGCGAGGCGAGGCACCTGGTCGAGGGTCGAGGCCTCCGAGCGCGACCCCGGGTCGTCGGCGGCAGCGGCGACGAACACCGACGCGACGCCGAGCGCGATGAGGAGGACGGCGCCCAGTGCGGTGGCCCGGGAACGCCGGTCCCGCCTGGGCCGATCTTGTGGGGGCCGATCTTGTGGGGGCCGATCTCGCGGGGTGCGGCCCCGTGGGGCGCGATCCCCTGGGGCGCGATCCCCTGGGGTGCGATCCCCTGGGGTGCGTTCCTGGGCGGCGGGCATCCCGACAACGCTAACGGTCAGGGTCCGGTCCTCCCGTGCAGGCCCTGTCGGCCTGTCGCGGGTCCCCGCCGATGCTCGGCTCAGGTGAGGTAGTCGCGGAGCGCCTGGTAGACGGGCTTCTCGCCGAGGTCGGCGGTGAGCAGGCCGTAGTTGTCGAGGTGCGCGTCGCCGGAGGTCTGATTCCGCTCGTTGTACCAGAACACCTGCGTCACGTACGGGGCGTTCGTGGCGACCCAGCGCAGGCTCCGGATCAGGTAGTCGGCTTGCTGGGTCGGCGTGACGCCCCACTGCCAGTTCGGCGTCCCGGCGGGGGTCGCATGGTCCGACCACCCGAACTCGGTGAACCAGATGGGCTTGGCGCCGTCGCCGTTGGCGACCATCAGGTCACGGACGGCGGTGACGTGCGTGAAGCTGCCGCGGGTCCCGTCGCTGGGCGTCTCGGGGGCCGCGTTGGCGAAGCCCTGGTAGGGGTGCGTCGCCATGATGTCGAACGATCCCTGGATCCCGAGCTGGTACTGGTTCGCGATCCAAGCGGCGTCGTTGTAGGCCGGGCCACCGAGGACGACCTGCGCCGCGGGGTCGCCCGCCTTGAGGGCTGGGTACGCAGCCTTGAGGAGGCTCGAGTACTGGGTGGGGGTGCCCTTCCAGAAGTAGTTGAGGTTGGGCTCGTTCCAGACCTCGTAGGCCTGGACGCGACCCTTGTGGTGGTCGGCGAGCCAGGTGAGGAACCGGGCGTAGTCGGCCGGGTTCGTGGGGGGAGCCGAGGTCCCGGCGTTGGCGTTGGCCCACCCGGGCGTCATCCACGGCGTGAGCAGGACCTTGAGGCCGCGGGCCCGGGCCTCGTTGACCGCGGCGTCGACGCGGTTCGTGTACCACGACTCGATCTGCCCCGCCCCGTGGTACTCGTACGAGGCCCATCCGACGTCGATGCGCACCCACTCGACGCCGGCAGCGGCGAGCTTGTCGAGGATCGCCGCCCGGTCCTGGGCGGTGTAGTTGGACCAGGTGGCGTGGAACTGCGAGCCGAAGGCCGGCTCGCCGGCGAGCCGGGGGAGCGAGCTGGGCGGGGCGCTCGTCGGCGCAGCAGCGGGGGCGCTCGTCGTGGGCGTCGTGGCCGGAGCGCCCGTGGCGGGTGCGGGCGTCAGGGCCGGGGTTGGGGCGGGGGTTGGGGCGGCCGCCGCGGCGACGTTGCTGATGGGCTGGCTCGAGCGTGCCGGCGCCGAGCTCGACGTGCCCGGACGGGGGCCGCAGGCCGCGAAGAGGAGCGCGGCAGCCACCACCATTGCGTATCCACCACTCCGCCGGCCCGTCACCTTAGAGTTCTCGGCACGGCCGGTCCTCGGCCTTGAGGAAAATCTCACTCAGAGTGGCAAATATTCCTCACTCAGAGTGTTCGCCCCGAGGAGGGTGGTGAGCATCCTGTTGTCCGGCGGAGGTGGTCCGACCCGCGCTGAGGGCGATCGGGCTGCTCGGTGATCGCCGCCCTCGAGGCGCTCCAGCGTGGGTGGCGGGTCCTGGTGCTGGTGGCGATCCCCCTCATGCTCGGCGTGGCGGCGTACGCCGAGGGGCTCCCGAACGAGTACACGGCAACGGCCGTGGTCTCGTTCTCGCCCCGGACCGGGGAGGGCGTCGGCGCGGACGTCCTCCGGATCGTGCTCCCCAAGTACCAGGTGTACGCGGAGTCCGACGGCCCGGTGCCGCGCGCCGCGCAAGCCCTGGGCGTCCCCGAGTCCGAGATCGAGCGCCAGCTCGTGGTGGCGATCCCGACCGACACCTCGAACGTCGAGATCACGATGATCGGAAAGGATCCGGTCCTGGCGCGCAAGGCGGCGAACGCGATCGCGCGCGACGTCGTCGACTTCGCCGACGGCGACTCGCTCCTCGAGGCGGAGCTCGTCGTGAGCGCGCGACCGAACGACACGCCTTCCGGTCCGCCGCGCCGCTTGATCGAGATCGCCGGGGCGATGGCCGCGGTCCTCGTGGGGGTCGGCGCGATGCTCCTGCGCGATCGACTCCGTCCGATCGTGCGGACCGCGAACGACGTCGCAGCCGGGTCCGGCCTCCGCCTGCTCGGCACGGTCCCTGCCAGCTCAGCGCTCTCGGTCTCACCCCAGCAGGCGCTCCTCGACCCGGTCGTCGGTTCCGCGGTGCGGAACCTCCGCAC
>JBKJJI010000342.1:0-9186 GCA_046598115.1 Acidimicrobiia bacterium
CCGGATGTCGGCCCCGTGGTCGAGCAGGTGCGTGGCACACGAGTGACGCAGCACGTGGGGGTGCACCTGGTCGCCGAGGCCCGCTCGTGCGCCGGCGGCGCGGACGACCGACCAGCATCCCTGGCGGGTGAGGCGCCCACCGCGCGCGTTGAGGAACACCGCATCGCCGGCTGCCTGCGACTGCGCCCGACGAGCACCGCCCGCGGAGCGCTCGAGCAACGGTCGAGCGGAGCGCAGGTAGTCGTCGACGGCCTGACGGGCCGGGCGCCCGATGGGGACGATCCGCTCCTTGGCGCCCTTGCCCAACACCCGCACGAGGCCGCCCTCGAGGTCCAGGTCGGCACGGTCGAGGCCGACGAGCTCGCTGATGCGCATCCCGCTCGCGTAGAGCACCTCGAGCATCGTCCGGTCGCGGATCGCCCGGGGCTCACGGCCCTCGACGCTCCCGAGCAGGGCGAGCACATCCTCCTCGGAGAGCGCCTTCGGGATGCCGGCAGGGACCCGGGGTGCGCGCACGTCGTCGGTCGGGTCATGAGCGACCATGCCCTCGTCGACGAGGAACTGGTGCAGGGACCGCAGCGACACGAGTGTCCGCGCCACGGTCGCGGGCGCCGGTGCTCGTCCGTCCTCACCGGCCGCCGAACGCTCGGCGACGAACGCCCGCACGGTCGTGGTATCGACGTCGCCCGGGTCCGCGATCCCACGGGACCGCAGGAACCCGACGTAGGTGCGCAGGTCGCGGCGGTACGCCGCCAGCGTGTTGGGGCGCAAGCCTCGTTCGACAGTGAGCCAGATCGCGTGCTCGGCGAGCGCCCGATCGAGCCCGTCGTCGGGGGGCGAATCGACCACGGTCATGGGGCCGCGACGCCACCGCCCGCGAGGAAGCGTCGAGCGAGCAGCAGCCCGACGATCGTCTTCGCGTCGACGATCGCGCGGCTAGCGATGAGATCGTCGATCACATCGAACGGCACGTGCTCGATCGTCATCGCCACTTCTTCGGCGGTGACCCCGCGCGCTCCGGGAATCGGCACCAGGTCGAGCGCACAGTAGAGGTGGGTGTACTCGTCGCTGAAGCCGGGCGAGTTGTAGAACTCGCAGAGCGGCACCAACCGCCCCGGCCGGAACCCGATCTCCTCCTCGAGCTCACGCGCGGCGGTCTGCTCCGGCGGCTCTCCCGCGACGTCGCGCTTGCCTGCGGGGACCTCGAGGAGGGTGCCGCCCGTCGCGGCCCGGAACTGGCGGACGAGGAGCGCATGCGCACCGTCGTCGGCGACCGGCACCACCACGACGGCGCCCGGATGACGCACCACGGCGCGGGTGAACGAGGTGCCGTCGTCGGCCGCGACCTCGACGTCGTCGATATCGAGGAAGGACGCGACATGGCGCGTCGTCGACTCGACGACGCGGAACGTCGTCACGTCGACGCGGGAGGAACCGCCTCGACCGCGACCTGGTCGGCTGGTGCTGCGTCGTCGTGCGGCCGGTCCGCGGGCAGCTCGATCGGGAGCCGGGGGACGCGCCCCTCGGCGCGTGCGAGCGCGGCTTCGACGAACGCGGCGAACAGTGGATGCGGACGGTCGGGCCGACTCGTGAACTCGGGATGCGCCTGGGTCGCGACGTAGAAGGGATGGATGCTCCGGGACAGCTCCACGTACTCGACGAGGCGCCCGTCGGGCGACGACCCCGAGCACACCATCCCGGCCTCCTCGAGGCGCGCCCGGTACTTGTTGTTCACCTCGTACCGGTGGCGGTGGCGTTCGTAGACGACCTCTTCCCCGTAGGCCGTTGCCACGATCGATCCCGGGAGCAGGCGCGCCGGATAGGTGCCGAGGCGCATCGTGCCGCCCATGTCGACGACCTCGCGCTGCTCGTCCATGAGATCGATCACCGGGTGCGGTGTCTGGGCGTCGAACTCGCTCGAGTTCGCCCCGGCGAGACCGCAGACGCCGCGTGCGAACTCGATGACGGCGCACTGCATCCCGAGGCACAGCCCGAGGAAGGGGATCTCGTGCTCGCGTGCGTAGCCGGCCGCGGTGATCTTGCCCTCGATCCCACGGAACCCGAACCCGCCGGGGATCACGACGCCGTCGAGCTCGCGCAGTCGTCCGTCGGCGAGGAGGCCCTCTGCGTCGTCGGACGCGATCCAGTCGATCTCGACCTTCGCGCCACAGCCGTACCCACCGTGGCTCAGCGCCTCCACGACCGAGAGGTATGCATCGGGCAGGTTCACGTACTTGCCCACCAGCCCGATCCGCACCACGTCGGTGGCCGCGCGGACGCGGTTCACGAGCGCCTTCCACTCGGTGAGGTCCGGCTCGATCTCGGGGAGCTGCAGCACCCGTCCGACGTAGGCGTCGAGACCCTCGTCGTGCAGCACGAGGGGGATCTCGTAGAGGTTGTCGGCGTCGACCGCCGAGACGATCCCCTCCTCGGGGACGTCGCACAGCTCGGAGATCTTCTCCTTGAGGCGGGTCGGGATGGGCCGGTCGGACCGACAGACGATCGCGTCCGGCTGGATGCCTCGACTGCGCAGCTCGGTGACCGAGTGCTGCGTGGGCTTGGTCTTCTGCTCCCCCGAGGGGCCGATGAACGGGACGAGCGTCACATGGACGTAGAAGACGTTCTCGCGGCCGACGTCCTTGCGGAACTGTCGGATCGCCTCGAGGAACGGGAGGATCTCGATGTCGCCAACCGTCCCGCCGACCTCGGTGATGACGACGTCGACGTCGTCGTCGGCGAGGCGCAGGATGCGGTCCTTGATCTCGTCGGTGATGTGCGGGATCACCTGCACGGTCTGGCCGAGGTACGCGCCACGCCGCTCCTTGGCGAGCACCTCCTGGTAGATCGACCCGGTGGTCGCGTTCGACTTCTTCGACAGCGGGACGTCGACGAAGCGCTCGTAGTGCCCGAGGTCGAGGTCGGTCTCGCCGCCGTCGTCGGTGACGAACACCTCTCCATGCTGGAAGGGGTTCATCGTGCCGGGGTCGACGTTGATGTACGGGTCGAGCTTCTGGAGGGTGACCCGCAGACCGCGCGCCTTGAAGAGGCGACCGAGCGAGGATGCGGTGAGACCTTTCCCGAGGCTCGACGCGACGCCCCCGGTCACAAAGATGTGTTTGGCCACCGGGGGCGAAGGTACCACCTCCCCGACGTCGATCGGTTCATCGGGGCGTCGGTTCATCGGGGCGTCGGTTCATCTGGGCGTCGGTTCATCGGGGCGTCGGGGCCGATCCCGGCTGGGCCGGCCGCTTCGCTAGCGTCCACCCGGGACGATCGGCACCGTGGACGACCCGAGTCCAGAAGATCGGGCTCCAGAAGATCGGGCGACAGGGTCCGCGCATCGACGGGCCTGGCGCTTCGACGCGGCGCTGCTCGCGATCGCCGCACTGGTGCTGCGGGTCCCTGCTCTCCTCGCCGGGCGCCACCTCACCTTCGACGACGGCCAGTACGGGGTGGTCGTGCTCGGCCTGCGTGGCGGCGATCTCCCGTTCAAGGATCTCTTCTCCTCGCAGGGTCCCCTCTACTACCCGCTCCTCGCGCTCGCCGACCTCGTGGGGCTCCGGACACTCGACGGTCCGCGGCTCCTCCCGGTCGCCGCCGGCGTGGCCGCCGTCGTGGCCACCTACGCGATCGCGCGCCACCTGGGATCGCGCACCGCGGCCATCCTCGCGGCTGCGCTCGTCGCGACGAGCGGCTCGATGCTGTACGTCACCGGCCCGCTCAGCGGCGACGGACCGGCGCTGGCGTTCACGCTCACCGCAGTCGCGCTCGCACTCCGCCACCGCGCTCGCCCGTCGACGGGCCGCGCGATCGGTGTGGGCCTCGCGATGGGTGCCGCCATCTGCGTGAAGCTCATCGTCGTTCCCGCCGCGGTCCCGGTCGGTATCCTCCTGCTCGGCGTGGGCCCACGCGACCTGCTCGGCATCGGCCCGCGCCCCGACACGCCGACGCGCTGGGTGCCCGGGCGTGCTGGACTGCGGGCGCTCGGCAGCGCGGTCGGGGCGGCCGTCGCGGTGCTCGTCGTGACGGTGACGCCCTGGGGCCCAGGTCGGGTGTGGGACCAGTCCGTCGCCTACCACCAAGACTCCGAACGCCTCCGTGGCTACGGGGGGAACCTCACCACGCTCGTGCAGACGCTTGCCGAGCGTGATCCCTTCCTCGTGCTGTGCATCCTCGTCGGCACCGGCACCCTCCTGTGGCGGATGGTCGGGCGGCGTTCCCCGGGTCCCGACGACCTGGGTCCTGACCAACTCGGCCCGGGCGGCGACGACGTGGCCCCTCCCCTCGCCCGGTGGATCGTGCTGCCGTGGCTCGGGCTCCAGGTCGCGTTCCTCGTGATCGAGCCGACGATGTGGCGGCCGCACATCGCTCAGGTGATCGCGCCGCTCGCGCTTGCGGCGGTCCTGCTCCCGTTCCCGACATGGCGGGTTCCCGCGTGGCGGCCTCGCGCGTGGCAAGTGGTCGCCGCGGTCTGCATCCTGCTGACACCCTGGGGGTTCTCCCACACCCGCGACATCGTGTGGCCCGACGCCTACCCGGCGAGCGAGGCCGCGATCGTCGAACGCCTGCGCGCCCTGCCGTCCGACGCCATGGTCATCAGCGACGACCCCGGGTACGCGTGGCGGGCCGAGCGTCGGGTGCCCGCCAACTTCGTCGACGTCTCCAAGAAGCGTTTCCAGCAGGGCCAGCTCACCACCGCGGTGGTCGGACGCGCTGCAGCGCATCGCGATGTCTGCGCAGTGCTCGTCTGGTCACCCGAACGACTCGGGAGCCTTGCGGACCTGCCCGCACGGTTGGAGCGCGACGGCTACGAGGTCGCGACGCGTCTGCCGGGGACACCCGAACGCGTCCTCTACGAGCGAGCGGACTGCGCCCCGTCGGGATCCTGACGTCGGCCCAGGCGGTCGAGCCAACGCAACGGACCGACCCGGTCGATGATCGTGCTGAACGACACCAGCTCCGCGGCCACGTTCGCGACGATCAGCACCGCGAGCGCCGTCACGCGGGTCACCTCGCCGCGACCCAGCACCACCCCGAGCCCGAGCGTCGCGCCGATCACGTTCGCGCCGGCGTCGCCCAGCATCAAGCGCTCATTGAGATCGTCGGGGAGGAGCGCGAACGCTGCGCCCATCGCCGGGGCGATCGCGATGCCGACCGCGCTGTCGCCGAGCAGGATGGCGAGCGGGATGTAGGCGAGCAACGCCGCCTTGATCGTCCGCCCCGGTGCCCGGTCGAGCAGGTTCCCGAGGTTCGCAGCGAGGGCGATCAGCACCGCGTCGACGAGGAGCCGTCGGCCGGTCGCGAACCCCGGCGTGGCGACGAGCACGACTGCCACACCGGCCCCACCGAACAGTTTGAGGAAGCCGGTGGTGATCTCGCCGTGGAACAGGGCGCGCACATGCCCCCGGAACCCGCGTGCGCTGCCGTCGCCGAGCAGGTCGTCGACCAGGCCGAGGAGCCCGAACGCGAACACCGCGAACAGGACCTCGCTGCGCTCGACCGTCAGCCCCGGTTCGGGCCCCACGCCGAGCGACCCCAGGACTGCCCGCGCCGCCTCGATCACGAGCACGGCCAGGACGATCAGCACGCCGCCACTCGTCGGGAGGCGGATCCCCCGGAAGTTCTCGCGCGCCAGGACCGGCGACGCGAGCATCCCCCTGGCCCCGACCTTGAGCAGCAGGACCGTGAACGCGCCGACTGCGAGGCCGAGGACGATCGTCACCGACGCCCTGCCCCCACGGTGCGCTTCGTGCCGGATGCGCCCCGGTCGCCTGCGGTGTTCCGGTCGCCTGCTGTCGCAGGGTCGCCGGCGGTGTCGGGGTCGGACGAGACGAGCAGCCAGATCAGCGTCGCCAGCCCTACGACGAGCATCACCCCGGGGATCGCGATGCCCGAGTCGTTGAGCAGGTAGCCGAGGGACCCGACGATCGCCAGGCCGATCGCCGACACCCGCGCCGCCGGGAGCCGCCGGAGGAGGTCGGGCACACGCTCGGGTGCCCTGCGGTAGAGCCACACGGCGAGGATCGCCACGACGAGCAGCATGAAGCCCCAGATGGAGTGCCCCAACGAGCCGAGGTTGTCGCCGAGCTTGCGCTGCACGACCACGATGAAGTCGCCGAGCCCGCGTTCGTCGATGCGTTCGACGAGGCGCCCGAGGTGGGTGCGGCGCTCCGCCGGGCGCGACAGGTCGAGCGCGGCGAACCCCGCGACGGCGACGGCGAGCCCGATCCCACACCACACGATGGTCCGGAGACGGATGCGGGCGCCGAGGATGAGGAGTGCGGTGATGGCGAACGCCGGGACCATCGAGAGGATGCCGCCGACGTCGGAGCCCCAGAACGGTGCGCCGTCGATCACGATCACGATGCCGAGCAGTCCGATCGGGATCCATGCCGCGGATCCCTCGGCAAGCCCCGTGCTCGGCGGGCCGGAGCCTCGCCGCTCCTGGAGCCGGGCAGCGAGGAATGGCGCGGCGATGACCGTGCATGCGGCGACCGCGGCATACGCCGGGTTGCTGAACCCGATGAAGCGGCCCGCGACCGTCGGTGAGTAGCCGAGCGGGCTGTTGAACTGGAGCGGGGTGCCGAGGACGACGTCGGCGAGGAGCACGACGGTTGGGAGCAGCAACGCGAGGAGGACCCCGTCGACCGGCGCGCCACGCCCGACGCGACGGTAGAGGAGGCCGAGGCCCACCGCGAGCAGCACGAGGAACGCCCAGAAGCCGAAGACGCCGACCGAGTGCAGCGGGACGATCCGACCGGAGAACACGGCCGCCACGAAGCCGAGCACGCACATCGCCACCGCGCCGAGGCCCGCCCGCCATCGCCTCCGCCGGTCTCGGCCGAAGAGCCGGCCGTCACCGAACAAGAAGATGAACCCGACGACCAGTGCAGCGGCGAAGATCACCGCTGCGGCCTGGATCGGGCCGACGACACGGTCGCGGAACTCGGCGGCCTCCGAGGCGTGCACGATCCGGTCGCGCCGGTCGCGCGCAGAGCCCCCGGTCGCGCCCACCTCCACGGCCCTCCCCTCCATCGACGACGGTCGTTCCACGCCGAGGAGGTCGAGGATCGTGGGCGCGACGTCGATGAGCTGCACGAACCCGGAGCGCCGGGTCGTCGCCGAACGGAGCAGCCCCGGCTCGACCGTCGGTGCACGGACGCCCAGCACCGTGAGGTTGATCTCCCTGGCGGCGTGGGCGGGCCCGACGATGAGCACCGCGTCGGTGCGCGGGTCGACCTCTTCGAGCAGGGCGGCGAGGAGCGCGTCGCTCCGTGTGAGTGCCCGCCGGAGGAGGACCTCGCGGTGGAACGGCGAGGCGTACGACCGGTAGACGTCTTCGCGCACGACGTCGGACGCCTCCACGAGCACCACCGACCTCGGGGCCGCCCACGCATCGATGAAGGCTGCCGTCGTCGCTTCGAGATCGATGCGCAGCCCGAACGGCGCGTTCGAATCCGCTTCGAGGAGCCCGTCGTCGACGCGCCCGCCCGGGATCCTTCCCTTGGGGTCGACCAGCGCGAGGCCGGCCTGGCGCCGGAGGACCGACACCGAAGGGCTCGGCGGCGAGTCGGGCTGGCGACCGTCGCCGTTGGCGATCACCGCACGCTCGATCCCCTCCCCGCGGAGCGCGACGGCGAGCGCTCCCGGCTCCGAGTCGTAGAGCAGCGAGTCGTTCGTCTCGACGACCCGTGGCATCGAGAGCGCGACCATGCCGCGGGTGACCGTGCGCCCGGTGCGCTGCGTGAACACCTCGCCGGCCGTGTTGGCCCCGAAGGGCTCGTCGACGCCGAGCACGTCGCCGTCGGTCTGGGGATCGCCGACGGTCCGGGTCCCCGAGCCGAGCGTGAGGTACCCGTCGGCCAGCTTGGTCGACCGCGAGTCCGCCCGTGTCGTGAGGCCGGCGACGGCCGCGCGGTCGAGGAAGCCGTTGATCGTCGGAAGGTCGTACAGGTCGAGGTCGGCCCAGGTCACGTGCGGGAGGGAGAACACGAGGACCCGACGGACCGGCACATCGGGTTCGGCGGCGGCGGCCGGACGCGCCGTGGCCACCGACGCGCCCGTTGCGAACGCGAGCGGCACGACGAAGATGACCACCAGCGCGGACGCCCGGAACCGAGACCACCTGGACCGAGACCACCTGGACCGAGACCACTGGGACGGTGCTGCACGCATGCTCACGGCTCCACATCGGGCGGGACGGCGACGGGCGGGACGGCGACGGCCGGGGTCACCGGGACGGCCGATGACGCGGGTGGGACCGGGTGCAGGCTCGGCACGCCGCCGAGGGCTCGCAGGCCGACGAAGTAGACGACGCCTCCGACCAGGGTGATCCCGACCAACTGGCCGAGGGTAGCGAGGCGACCCGTGGGGTCGAGTGACCGGAACAGCAGCCACATGCACGTCCCCACCGGTGCGGCGACGAGCGCCGAGCGCAACAGCGAGCGCGGGACGATGCGATGACCCGTGCGGCGGGCGAGGCCGACCCACAGCACCGCCGCGCCGAACGCGTAGGCGACCGAGTGGCCGATCCCGAGGACCGCGACGGTGCTCGGACCCGACGTGAGCGCACCGCCCACGGCCATCACCGTGATGCCCACTGCCGCCGACGCGAGCGAGGTCAGGGCCGGCACGCGGCTGTCGCCGAGGGCGTAGTAAGCGCGGGCGAAGAGGAGGAACGCGCTGTAGGTGTAGAGCCCGATGGCGAGCGATGCGAGTCCTGCAGCGAGCAGGCCCACGCCGCCTGCACGCGTCGCCTGGCCGAAGGCGGCGACCCGCATGATCGGGAGCGCGAGCGCGACGAGGGTGGCTGCGACCGGGACGACGAGTACGGCCATGCCGTCGAGCGCCCATCGCAGCGACGACGCGAAGAGGTCGGGGTCGCCGGCCTGCCGCGAAAGGTCCGGGAGGATCGCGGTGTGCACCGGCTGCGCGAGCACCGCGTACGGCGCCAGGAAGAACACCCACGCCACCTGGTAGGCGAGCGTGCCTCCCTCGACCGTGTTGCCGACCACGATCGCCGAGAGCAGCAGCACACCAATCATCGAGTGCTGGAAGACCGCCCACGCCGACAGTCGGAGCACCCGGACGACCGCGGGGTCGCGCACGCCGAGCCGCGGCACGAGGCGGAACCCGCTCCGCCGAAGCGCGACCGTGGGGATCCCGACGAACGCCGCGACACCGAAC
>JBKJJI010000422.1:0-8683 GCA_046598115.1 Acidimicrobiia bacterium
GTGCAGGCGGCGGCCGGCGTGGCCGGAGGTGCGCTCGCCGGACTCGGCATCCCGCTCGCGACCCTCGACGCGTACCTCCGGGCCGAGGGCGCGCTCGCGCTGGAGCGACCGTCGTGCGGCATCCGTTGGTGGATGCTCGCCGGGATCGGGCGCACCGAGTCGAACCACGGACGCTACGGCGGGACCCAGCTTGGCGCCGGTGGCAGCACCACGCCGCGGATCGTCGGCATCGCCCTCGACGGTGCACCGGGCGTGGCCGCGATCCCGGACTCCGACGGTGGCCGCTGGGACGACGATGCGGTCTGGGACCGCGCCGTCGGCCCCATGCAGTTCATCCCCGGGACGTGGCGTCGCTACCAGGTCGACGGGAACGGCGACGGTGCATCGGACCCGAACAACGTCTATGACGCCGCATACGGCGCCGGCCGGTATCTGTGCACCGCGGCGGGGCAGATGAAGGACGACGCGAGCCTGCGGCGCGCGTACCTCGCGTACAACCACTCGAGCGCGTACGCCACGAACGTCCTCGCGAACGCCCGGGGTTACGAGGCGATCGGCATCCCGAAGCCGGTCGCCTGAGCCCGGCACCCGGATCCCTCACTGGGCGTCGCTCAGGACGACTGATCGGATGCGGACTGCGCAGCTCGCTCTGCGAGCTGACGCGCCTCCCAGCCGACCGTGAACGGTGCGGCGGCGATCCCCAGCAGCCACGCGACGACGATCATCAGCCACAGCGGTGCGCCGAGGAAGTAGAGCACGATCGCGGTCGCGACGAACGCGATGACCGCGTCGACGGCGACGTGTGTGAGGAACGAGCGAGCCGTCCGAGGGGGAAGCGGTGGCGGGGCGTCGCCGTCGCTCCGCTCGTTCACGCGGTGACGTTGAGATCGGTGACCCGAACGCCCTTGCGGTGCTCGAAGCGCCGACCCTTGGCCACTGGTGCGGTGTCGACACCGATGGCTTCGGCACGTAGCGCGCCGACCGTGCACTGCTCGCGCGGGCGCTTCGAGAACGGGTCGTAGGAGAACTCGCGCATCGCGTTGAGGTGGGTCATCGCGTCGATCTCGGCATCGGTGAGGTCGGTCGCGGCGAACTCCGCGTGCAGGTTCTCCGGGGCGTTCGGCCAGTTGGCGTCGGAGTGCGGGTAGTCGGTCTCGACGGTCACGTGCTCGATCCCGATGTGGTCGCGGACGAGTTGGAGGCCGACCTTGTCGGAGATGAAGCAGAGGATGATGTGCTCCATGAAGAACTCGGCCGCCGACTGGTCGCCGAAGTCTGCGCCCGTCCACGCCTTGTGGGTCTGGTACGAGTGCTCGAGCCGCTCGAGGAAGTACGGGACCCAGCCGATCCCGCCCTCGGAGAGCGCGATCTTCACGTCGGGGAACTTTCGCCAGATGGGGGAGTGCACGAGGTCGGCTGCGCACTGCACGAGCGCCATCGGCTGCAGCACGATCATGACGTCCATCGGCGCGTCGGGGGCTGTGATCACGAGCTGCCCCGACGAGCCGATGTGCATGCAGACGACCGTGTTGGTGTCGGAGCACGCGCGCCACACGGGGTCCCAGTGCTCGCTGTGGAGGCTCGGCAGGCCGAGCGGGACCGGGTTGTCCGGGAACGTGATCGCGTGGCAGCCCTTGGCCGCGACCCGTCGGATCTCGGCGGCGGTCGCCTCGGGGTCCCAGATGGCGGGGATCGCGAGCGGGATGAAGCGCTCTGGCGCGTATCCGCACCACTCGTCGATGTGCCAGTCGTTGTATGCCGAGGTGAGGACGAGCGCCGCGTCCTTGTCCTCGAGGGTGCCGAACACGCGGCCGGCGAAGCCCGGGAGCGACGGGAAGTTCAGCGAGCCGAGCACGCCGTTGGCGCTCATGTCGAGCACCCGCTTCTCCACGTCGAAGCAGCCCGCCCGGATCTCGTCGAACGAGGTGGGATCGATCCCGTACTCCTCACGGGGGCGACCGGCGACGGCGTTGAGCCCGATGTTGGGGATCTCCAGGCCCGAGAAGTTCCAGACATCGGTGCCATCCTCCTTCTGCACGACATGCGGCGCGATGTCGGCGTACTTGGCCGGGAGGTGGCGCTCGAAGAGGTCGGGAGGCTCGACGACGTGGTCGTCGACGCTCACGATGATCATGTCGTTGAGGTCCATCGGTGCTCCTCGTCCTGGGCTGCCGTCCCGGTCAGGGTACCGCCGGTCGTCACCGCGTGGGCAGGTCGGTGTCGGCTGTCCCGTGCAGCCACCAGAACGCGACCGCAGCGCTCGCGCAGTCCTCGCCCGGAGGGCGGCCCTTCCCCTGCGGGTCACGCTCGTGGGGCTGCTCCTCGGGTTCGTCGTGGTCGCCGGCCGCGAGGTGGCGGCCACTGTCGGCATCGGCACGGGTGGCGCCGGCGACTCCTACGACCTGTTCGCCGTCTCGTTGACCGGGGTCGTGGGCGGTGTCTTCGCACTCGGCAGCACCGCCAGAGCCGGCGCGACCCCGGGTCGATTCGCGACCGCCTTCTCGCTGGTCTACGCGACCGCCGGTGCGGTTGCGCTCGTCGTGTGTCTCGTGCGCCTCGGAGCATCCACGCCGCTGCTGCGCTCGCTCGCAGCGGCGTTCCTCGGGACCGCCATCGCGGCTGCGTCGGCCTTCTTCGGTCTCGCGACGCCCGACGACCAGGCGCAGGATCAGGCTCCGCGCTCGCCGCCGCGCAGCACTTGACCCGGCGTCGCGCCGGTCCAGACGCCGTCCTCGTGCAGCGCCTCGCCGTTCACGATCACGGACCGGTAGCCCTCGGCATCGACGACGAACCGCCCCGACTCGGCCGGGAAGTCGCGCACGTATCGGGGCGCGTCCGGTGTCGCCAGCGCGTCGCGGTCGATCACGAGGATGTCGGCGGCGGCACCCTGCGCGAGCACGCCCCGGCCCTGGACCCCGCACGCGGCTGCGGGGATCGACGTCAGCCGTGCGACCGCGGCTTCGATCGCGAGCGTCTCGGGGACCCATTCGGTGAGCAGACGGGTGGGGTAGTCGGCACCGCAGAACGACAGGAGGTGCGCACCGCCGTCGGAGCTGCCTGCCATGACCTGCGGTGAGCCGATCATGCGCGCGGTGGCGTCGAGCCGACGCCGGTCAGGTGGGGCTGCGAGCACGAACTGCGTCTCAAGACCCTCGTCGAGGGACAGGTCCAGGAACGCGTCGAGCGGATCGGCGCCGGTCGCCTCTGCGAGCTCGGTCACGGACCGGTCGAGCCACTGTCGGTTGCGCTCGTGCGTGACCGTCTCGATACGCAGCACCTGCCAGACGAAGACGAACGACCGGCCGCTGGGCTCGGCGATCTCCTTCCGCATCTGCTCACGTACCGCGGGATCGCGCAGGCGCTGCTCCCGTGCTGGCGACGGGAGTGTCAGCGTCTCGCGGAAGCTCGGCATCTCGTCGAAGAGGAACGTCGCGCCGAGCGTGAAGTGCGCACCTTGACGGTTGCTTGCGAACATCGGGTGCAGCTCGAGACCGTCGGCCGCGGCCGCCTCGACGAACTCGAGGCTCCGGGACCAGCCGTCGGGAGCATGCGGCATCATGGTCAGGGTGTTGAGGTGTACGGGGCGTCCCGACGCCTCCGCCATCGCACGGATGAGCGTGCGATCGGCGTCTGAGTAACCCTCGAGGAACGTGCGGGGGATGAACTCGATGGAACCGCGGCCGAACTCCGAGAGCACTGCCGCGAGCGCGACGAGCTCCTCGGGCGCGGCGTGGTTCGACGGAACGCCTCGCCCGTCATGGGCGACGTGCAGGTCGAGCTGAGACGACGTGAACCCCACTGCGCCGTCGGCCATGGCGTCGCGCACGAGCTGGGCCATCGCCGCGATCTCGTCGTCGGTGGCCGTGCGCTCCGAGGCATCGTCACCCATGACGAATCGTCGGACCGCGCAGTGGCCCACGTTGACGCCGACGTTCACACCGACGTTGCCGTCGAGCGCGGCGAGGAAGTCGCCCATGCTGCCACCTGCGAACGTCACGCCTTCGGCGAGCGCCGCCGCGGACATGCCCTCGACGCGGGACAGCATCTGGAGCAGCCACGGCACGTCCTCGGGCTTCGAGGGGGCAAGGGTGAAGCCGCAGTTGCCGGTGAGCACGGTCGTGACCCCGTGCCACGACGCGGGGGAGGCCGTCGGGTCCCATGCGAGCTGCGCGTCGTAGTGCGTGTGGATGTCGACGAAGCCCGGTGTCACGAGCAGCCCATCGGCATCGATGACCCGATGCGCATCGCCGTCGACCTCGCCGACACCGACGATCCGACCGTCGACCACCGAGACGTCGGCGCGCCGCGCCGGTGCACCCGTGCCGTCGACGACCGTCCCGCCCCGGACGACGAGGTCGAGGTCGCTCATGCGGGCTGCTCGAGGCCGTACATGGTGAGTGCGTTCAGACCGAACAGGCCGCGCCGGTCGTCGTCGGACAGCGCGGTCGCGTGTTCCCGCAGCTCGTCGACGACGCCGGGGTACTGCGCGTCGTTGTGCGGGAAGTCCGACGCCCAGATGAACCGGTCGGCACCGACGATCGGGGCGAGGCCGGCGGCCGTGCGCTCGCCCGGGTCGAAGCTGATCCAGCACTGGCGTCGGAAGTACCCCTCGGCGTTCATGGTCATCGGGGCGGCGGCCCACGAGTAGCTCTCCTCGAACTCGTTGA
This sequence comes from Acidimicrobiia bacterium, assembly GCA_046598115.1. Classification (GTDB taxonomy): domain Bacteria; phylum Actinomycetota; class Acidimicrobiia; order IMCC26256; family PALSA-555; genus DASUAO01. The sequence goes on from JBKJJI010000422.1 coordinate 4,668, forward strand.
GCCGGTCCATCCAATGGCCGATCCATCCGCCGCCGCTCTCGAGTACGGCGACCTTGAGCCCGGGGTGGCGCTCGAGGACCCCGCCGTACACGAGGTTGGAGAGCGTCATCATCTGGTCGATCACGGGGATGAGCGCATGGTGGGTCCCCGGGGCCATGAGGTGCATCATCAGCTTCGACGCGCCGGGCATGTCGGGGAGGCCCGCGATGTGGAGGCCGAGGGTGAGACCGGTCTCCTCGAGCGCGTCCCAGACCGGTTCGTACACGGGGTGATGGAACGGCTTGTCGCCGTAGGCGTTCGGGCGGCAGAACCCGGCGACGAGCCCGCGCGCGCGGATGCGGTGGGCTTCGCGCGCGGCCTCGGTCGGATCTTGCATCGGAAGAGCGCCGACGCCCACGAGCCGGTCGGGCGCGACGGCACACCACCCGGCGATCCAGTCGTTGTAGACGGCGCACGAGTGCACCGCGAGCTCGGGGTCGACGATGCCACCCAGTTTGAGCCCCATCCCCGGGTACATGACCGAGAGGTCGATGCCCTCCGAATCGAGGACCTTCACCCGCTCGGTGGGATCGAACCCCGCCGGGTTGAGGTCCTCGTAGTGGCGGCCCCGTCCGAAGTCCTCGAAGCTCTCGCCTGCGTTGCCGAGGCCGACGAGCCCCCGGTCCGTGGCGATGCGGTCCTCGATGTGGCACTCGTCGAAGCCCGTGCTCTCGTTCCACCGGAGCCGGATCCCCCGGTCGCGCAGGTGCGGGGGAAGCCCGGATTCCCACAGGTCGGCCGGCTCACAGACGTGGCCGTCGGCGTCGACGACGCACTCGGTTCCCGTATCGCGCTCGGCTGCAGACATGTGCAGAAGGATTGGCGGTTCCGGTGCTCGGGGTCAAGGCGAGTGGCCGGGCGCCCCGCCCGTGGGGATCACCGGACGATGAGGGTGCCTTCCATCCCGCTGCCGCGATGGCCGGGGATCGTGCAGTAGAAGACGAGCTCGCCCGCCTCGTCGACACGGAGGCGCTGGGTCGTGGTCTCGTCGCCGGTGACGTCGGCGACGAGGCCGAGCCCGATCACGGCGAAGTCGTGCGCATTGTCGATGGAGTGGAGGCGGAGCGCGACCTCTTCGCCCATGTCGATCCGGATCCGTTCCGGATCGAAGGCGAAGTTGCTCGCCTCGACCGCGATCGTCCTCGCGTCGGCCGTCGGACGGCCCCCGGCGCGCCCGGTGACGGTGCTCTCCTCGGCCCCTCCACAGGCCGCGAGGACGAGCGCGGCGGCAGCGCAGGTGGTGAGCAGTCGGAGTGATCGGTGCATGAGCGAACCGTACCGATTGCCGGCGTCCGGGGGCTGATCAGGCGTCCCGGATCAGGCGTCGGGGTGGCGTTCGATCGCCCGGGCCGGACCGGCGGCGTCGACGGGCGCCTCTGGCTGGACCTCGATCGTGTCGATGAGCACCCCGGGCGGAGCTGTGACGACCGCGACCACGGCGCGCGCGATCGCATCCGGCTCGAGGATGCCGCCATGACGCTGGAGCCCGTAGCGGTTCCAGTACCCGATGAGCTCCTCGATCTCGCTCAGGTCCCACCCGAAGCCGAACTCGCTCATCGTCGGCCCGATCCGCACGACGGTCGAACGGATCCCGGTGCCCTCGCACTCGAGTGCGAGCGAGTGGGCGAGCGCCTCCAGGCCCGCCTTGGTCGCCGTGTAGGCCGCCATACGCGGTCGCGGGTTACGGGTCGCGTCGGAGGTGACGAACACGAGATCGCCGCGTGCGCCGCGCTCGCGCATCGACGCGATCGCCAGGCGGCTGGTGAACATCGGGCCGAGGAGGTTGGTGGCGACCTCGCGCTGCACGGTCTCCGTGTCGCTCTCGTGGAACCAGCCTGGGGTCGCCATGCCGGCGTTGTTCACCAGCACCTCGACCGGTCCGAGCGCGGCTTCGGCGGCCGCGAAGAAGGCCGTCACCGACTCGGGCTCCGTGACATCGAGCTCGAAGGCTCCCGCCTCGCCGCCCGCGGCGCGCACCGCCGCGGCCGTTTCCTCCAGGCGGTCGACGCGGCGAGCACCGACGGCGACGCGCCAGCCGAGGCGACCGAGGCCGATCGCGATCTCGACGCCGATGCCCGACGACGCGCCGGTGACGATGGCCATGCGAGGTGTGCGTGCCGGATCGGTCGTATCGTTGGGTGTCACCGCGCTCCTCGATCCCTCGGTCTCCTCGACGGCGCGATCGTACGGGTTGGCCGCGCCTGCATCAGACGAGCCCGTCCCAGGCGACGAACGCGCGTGCGTCACGCGGGCCATCGTGACACGACGCCGACTCCGGACCTACGATCCCGCGCCATGCGAAGCTCCAATGTGCGTTCCCGTGTCGACTGACGTCACCGCGCTCGACGGGCGCGCGCTCGGCAAGCGGGGCGCGCTCACTCGGCGGCGACTGCTCGATGCCACCGCTCGCCTGCTCGGCGACTCCGGCATCCGCGACCTGCGGGTCGTCGACATCGCGCGCGACGTCGGGACCTCACCTGCGACCTTCTACCAGTACTTCCGCGACGTCGCCGAGGCCGTGCTCGCGTTGGCCGACGAGGTCGGCGAGGATCTCGCACCGCTGGGGGAATTGCTGGAGCGGGACTGGGACGGTGTCGACGGACTGGCGACCGCGCGCGAGCTCGTCGACGCGTTCATCGACTACTGGGACGGGCACCGTGCGGTGCTGCGGACGCGCAACCTCGCGGCGCAGGAGGGCGACCAACGGTTCCGGACCGTGCGCAACGAGTCGCTCCGTCCGCTCCGTGAGGGACTCGCCAACAAGGTCATGGCGGCGCGGCACGACGGACGAGTCGCCGTCGACATCGCACCGATGGCCGCGGCTGCTGCGCTCTCGTCGATGATGGAACGCATGGCGGCGTTCCACACCGACCTCGAGCCGCTCGGCGTGCAGCGACGGGACCTCGTGGAGACGACGGCGCGCATCATCCACCAGACGGTCACGGGTCAGACCGCCCCCTGAGGCGGTGCGCTCAATCGCCGTCGTGCGGTGCCGCCGGTGCGACAGTGAGCTCCAGATCGCGCTCGAAGACCTTCTCGAACAGTCCGCGTTTGCGTCGAGCACCCCAGAGCTCGAGCTCGCAGTCGTCGTCGGCCCGCACCCGAAGGACGACGAGTGATGGTCCGATTCGGACCTCGACGTGTTCCACGATGCCGCTACGGCTCCGGTCGAGGCCGTCGGCGATCCGAAGCAGCGCCGTGAGCGGGCGCAGACGTGCGACATCGATGAGCGGGAGCTCCTCGGTCGCCTTCGGCTCGCCGCGGCGGTGCCATCGCGCCATCCCGGCGAGGAGCTGGACATCTTCCGGCGTGAATCCGCGGAGCTGGCCGTAGCGGATGAGGTAGGCACCGTGCTTGTGGTGCCCCTGCGAGGCCACGTGCTCGCCGATGTCGTGCAGGAGTGCGCCATATTCGAGGAGCTCGCGGTCATCGTTCGACATCCCGTGGAGCTCTTGCGTTCGATCGAAGAGCTCGACCGCCAGGCGCGCGACCCGCCGGGCGTGCTCGTCGGCGACGTTGCACCGTCGTGCCAACCCATCCACGGAGGCGCGACGGATCGCACGTGGATCGTCGGACCACTCGGTGGGGTCGCGGCGCTGGATGGCGTCGAGGATGATGCCTTCGCGCAGCGCCCACTCGCTGATGACCATCTCCTCCATCCCGAACAGCTCCATCGCCGTGGCGAGGAAGATCGAACCAGCGGTGATCAGGTCGACCCGGCGGGCCTCGAGCCCGTCGAACCGGAGCCGCTCGTCGGCGGTCGAGGCGAGGATCTGCTGGTCGACCACCTCGAACTCCTCGCGGGTGAAGCTCAGCTGATTGAGCGAGACCGGGACGTCGGCTTTACGACGAGCCGCGACCATGTGGGCGAGGTCCCCGAGGGTTCCGCTGCTCCCGACGAAGCGCTTGGGGGAGAAGCGCGCCACCGTCTGCGCTCCCATCTCATCGAGGTGCTGGAGCCGATCGCGCAGACGGTG
>JBKJJI010000067.1:0-4776 GCA_046598115.1 Acidimicrobiia bacterium
CCGAGCCAGAAGCCACCGCCGCCGACGAGTCCGACCGCGATCACGAGCCCGAGCAGGATGGCGAGCCACCTCGGCACGAACACCCCGCGCCGGTCGGATGCAGGCGTCCCGGCGGCGCTCTCCGCGTCCGACGCATCGATGGGCTCCGTCGGAGCGTCCGCCGTGGGGACCTCGGTCTCCGAGGAGTCGGATTCGGGGGTCTCGGCGGCCTCGGATTCAGGCTTCTCGGTCTCGGGGGTCTCGTCGCTCATTGCGGGCGCTCCTGGGGGGTTTCGGGGCAGGGGGTCGTGCGGGGACCTCTGGACAACGACGCCGCGTCGCCCGCGGTTCCCGCGGCTCCGTCCGACCCTAGGGTGGTCGGCATGGACGGCGACGCCCCGGACGAGGTGCCCCCGGACCAGGCGGTCGAGGATGCCGGTCCCGGCGAGGCCGATCCCGCCGAGGCGCCGTTCGAGCGCCCGATCGACCGGTTCCGTCGGACCACGACCGGCACGGTCGTCGCCGCCGGCCTGCTCGGCCTGCGAGATGCGATGGAGGGACGGCCCGAGAAGGAAGAGGTCACGATCGTGTCCGAGGCCCCGACGCGGCCTGTCGGCGATGTCGACATCGTCATCGATCCCGACCACCCCGAGCGGACCGTCGCGATCGTTCGCCGGCCCCGGCCTGACGCCCCCGACACGCCGTCGTAGCCGCCTCGGCGAGCCTGCATCTTCGGACCTGCGTCTCTCAACCCGCCATAGGCGGGTGAGAGACGCATCAAGAAGGAGGAGGCGGGGCGGCGGGGATGGGGAGGAGCTCGTTGGCGGTGCGCAGGACGCCGAGGCTCTGCTCCCACGCCGCGCGCTCGACGTCGCTCATCGTCGGGATGAGCGGTGCCGACGCGCCGCCCGGTCCGAGCGAGCACGGGAGGCTCGCGCACACGTCGTCGGCCACCCGGACCGACACCGGCAGCACGAAGTCGACCTCGCGGCACAGGCATCGAACGAGGCCGCCCACCGCAAGACCGATGCCGTGCGTGGCGGCGCCTTTGAGGTCGCGCACCGTGTAGGCGGCGGTGCGCACGTCGTGCTCCACCGACGCGCGGAACTCGGGCCCCACGTCGACCGCGCGCTGCCCCGCGAACTCGGCGAGGCGCATGGCGCCGATCGTGGCGCTCTCGTAGAGGAACACCGACGAGTCGCCGTGCTCGCCGACGACCCAGGCGTGGACGGTGCGCGGGTGCACCCCGCACGCCTGCGCCAGCCGATCGGAGAACCGGAGCGTGTCGAGCGAGGTTCCCGACCCGAGCACGGAGACGGGCTGATCGGCCCAGCGGCGCGTGAGGTACTCGGTGAGCACGTCGACCGGGTTGGTGACGACGACCGCGACCTGTGGAAGCGCGCCCACCTCGATCGCGCCCGCGACCTGGTCCATCACCGAGATGTTCGCCTCGAGGATGTCGAGGCGGGTCATGCCCGTCTTGGTGTGCTCACCCGCGGTGATGATGAGCACGTCCTCGGCCTCGATCTGGTCGAGGCCACGCCCGCGGATCTCGCACCCGGGGAGCAGCGGCGCGGCGTGCTGGAAATCCTGCGCTTCCCCGCGCGCTCGGTCGCCATTGCGGCCATAGATCGTGGCGCGCGTCGCCAGCCCCTGGAGCAGGATCGACCACGCACACGCGACGCCGACACCGCCCGTCCCGATGATGCCGACCTTCGAACCTGCCACGGAGTGGAACCTACTGCTCGGCCGGCTGCACGCGAGGGCGAACCCGCGCCGCTCGGTACCCTGGATGCATGGTGATGAACCCGACGCACCGCATCCAGATCGAGTTCTGCGTCCCCTGAAACTACGTGCCGCGTGCCGTCGGTCTGACGGACGAGCTGCTCACGGGGTGGGCGCCGATCATCGAGACGATCGACCTGGTGCCGTCGTCGAAGGGCCGCTTCGAGGTGACCCTCGACGGTGAGCTGCTCTTCTCCAAGGCGGAGATCGGTCGCCACGCCGAGCCCGGCGAGATCGTCGACCTGGTCAGGAAGCGCATCGGCCCCGAGATCGAACGCGACTGAGAGCGTCTTTTCAGGTTTTGGCGTCGGGCAGGGGGTCTGGGCGACCCTTCCCCGACGCCAAAACACCTGGGGGACCCGGCGCGTGCGGTTCGGCGAGGCGGTCGGCGACGACGCGGTAGACGTCGGGGTTGATGCCGAGGCCGGTGTGGGTGCCGCGCAGCTCGACGTGCTCCACCATCGGGCTCGTCCGGTCGAGGCAGGCCTGCCAGGCGACGATCCGATCCTCGGCGCTGTAGATCGCGGTGATCGGCACCCGGATCGGGCGCTCGGCATCGAGCACCGCGAGGTCGCGCTCGAGCTGGTCGAGATCGACGCCCTGCTCGCGGTAGATCCCCGCGACCGCGGTGTACTTCGGACCGCCGACAACGGGCGTACCGAAGGTGATGACCCGTGCGACCAACTCTGGGTGTTCCCTCGCGACCTCGCGCGCGATCACGCCTCCGAGGCTCCAACCCACCAACGCGACCGGCTGCGCGTGGTCGCCAGCGAGCGCGCGCACCTGGTCGAGGACGGGTGTCATGACCGCGTGCATGTCGCCGCGGTTGCGTCCGAGGTTCCAGCCATGGACGTCGTAGCCGAGGCCACGCAGGTACGCGCGTAGCGGCGCGGTCGACGCGTCGCTCGTGCCGTAGCCGGGGTACACGACGACGGGCCGGCCCCCGCCACGTGGACGGCGGGCGAGCTCCGGACTCCGGAGCGCGAGACGCGGCAGCTCGAGGATCGCGCGGCTCTCGTTGAGCACCCGGACCGGGATCGAGCCGCGCACCGGCCCCGCAGGGGGCAGCTCGATAGGGGGGGCGCTTCCTTCGCGCATCACACGACGGTACCGCTGCTCCCCGGGTAGCGTCCGCACCGTGGACGACTCCCCCGCAACGACCGTGATCGTGACCCGTGACATCGCCGCCTCGCCCGACGCCCTCTGGGAGATGGTCGCCGACGTCACCCGCATGGGTGAGTGGTCGCCCGAGACGAACCGCTGCAAGTGGCTACGCGGCGCGACCGGCCCTGCAGTCGGCACGCGGTTCAAGGGAATCAACAGCAACGGGAAGCGACGCTGGTCGACGATCAACACCGTGAAGGACTGCGTCCCCGGCGAGGTGTTCGCGTTCGAGACGACGGCCGGTCCGTTCTCGGTAGCGCGCTGGGAGTACCGCTTCACGCCGAGCGCCGGCGGGGCATCGGTCACCGAGACATGGACCGATCAGCGGGGGCGGATCGCGCACCGGCTCGGGAAGCCGGTCAGCGGCGTCGAGGACCGGGCCAGCCACAACGAGGCGAGCATGGCCGCCACCCTCGAACGACTCGCCGCCGCCACGTCCACCTGACCGTTCTCGGGTTTTGGCGTCGCGCGAGGTGTCTGAGCGACCCTTCCCCGACGCCAAAACCATCAGGCGATCAGGGCGGATCGTCGAGGCCGGCCATGGTGCGGAAGTCCTCGGTCGAGTTCACGTGGGGGAACGGCTCGCCGGGGACGGCGACGCCGAGTGCGGTGCAGATCGGCTCCCACCCGTCGCCGGGGCTCCACTCGACCAGTCGCTCCGACGGCACGGTCGCGCGCACCTCGGCGTTGTGGGCCTCGTACGCGGCCTGCGCCGTGAACACGTCGCGCCAGCCCGACGTGAACCTGCGGTCGAGCATCGCGACGGCCATGTCGTGGTGAGGACCGAACACCTCGTCAACGGGTCGATCGCGTCGCATCGTCTCGAAGATCGTCTCGTCGGCACTCCTCCACCACGCCTCGGCGGAGCTCCGGGTCGACAGCAGCACGGGCGCGTCCGGACATGCGTCGGCGATCTCGCGCCAGAACGCCGCGACCGGCCAGTCGACGGCGGCGGCGTACCCGTCGAACAGTGCATCCCAGTCGGTGGCTCCACCGTCGATCGCGCGTTGCCACACGCCGACGTCGTCGGGGCGGCCGAACACCTCGATCATGTGGTAGCAGGGCGCGCCGAGGAGCTCCTCCAGCGCGAGCTTCAGGGAGTTCGTCCCGGTGCGCCCAAGCCCGGCCCCGACGATCTGCAGCGGCATCGCGTCCCGCTTCAGCCGAGCACTGCGCCGGCGAACGCGCTCAGTTCGTGCGCGAGGTCGGGCCCGGCGGGCGTGTAGAGCAGCTCGGTCGCACCGGCGGCGAACGCGGCGTCGGCGCGAGCGCGCACCTCGGCGGCGGAACCGATCCACCCGAACCCGGAGATCACGTCGCCGGCGCCGTCGACCAACGGTCGGTCGCGTTCGGTCACATGCGACGCGTGCCCCTCGTGCACCGCGAGGTGGCGCTCGCTTTCGGGCCGCTCGGCCTCGATGCCGGCTCGCCACTCGGCCCCGAGGGGAAGGTTGTCGACGGCATCGCCCGCGGCCTGCCAGGTGCCGTGATACGCGAGCACCCCCCACGGGCCCATGGCCTCCTTCACCCGGGGAGTGCCGAGGTCCTCGCCGTCGGCGAGCACCGTGCCGTTCACCATCTGCACGACCCAGTCGATCCCCTCGACCGCACCGCCGATCGTGATCACGCCGTCGGCGATCTCTCGAGCGATGTCCTTGCCCTTCGGCCCGAGCGCCGACAGCAGGAGCGGGACGTCGATCGGCCGCGCCGTAGCGAGCGCAGGGTGGTGGACCATCTGGCACGCGGCGCCATCGACCTCGACCACCTCGCCACGCAACAGACCGCGGAGCTGCTCGAAGTACCGACGGGTCGTCGCCCACGAGAGCGCGTCCTTGCCGAGCACCCACC
>JBKJJI010000408.1:0-8822 GCA_046598115.1 Acidimicrobiia bacterium
AGCGGTGGACGGGCTGCGTTGATGCGAACATGGTTTCCTCCGGGAATCGGGCGGTAGTCGCAGGTCTCGAACAGGTCAGACGACCGTCGAGGGCCCGCGGTTCCCGGAGGCGGAGTCGTTCTCAGGCGGTGTCGGGTCCGCCCGGCGGTCCGTGTCCGGCTGCGACCGCGTCCTCGAGGAATCGAGCGAGCACCTCCTCGGATTCCTTCGCGTTGTAGACGTCTTCCTCGAGGGACCAGAGTCCTTCGCCCGCGTAGCGCAGGATGACGACGACGGCGAACCTGTACTCACCGGTCATCCCCGGGAGCGGATCGAACACGTTCCAGCAGTACATGACGACGCGGTCGTCTTCGATCATGTACCAGTCGTAGGGGAAGCTCATCCCCGACACCGACGCCATCGTCTCGGTGATCCACGTCCGGATCGCCTCCCGGCCGTGGAACACGCCCATCTCGTGCTCGACGTACTCGGCGTCGGTCGTGAACTGGTCGGCCCACGCGCTCCAGTCGTTCGCCTTGCCGCGTTCGACGTACTTGTGGAACTCGGCTTCGATCTCGTCACGGGAGAACGTCGTCATGCGCGCGCAGCCTACGCTCGACCCGTGACACCCGCCCGGCCGGACCATGTGTTCGCGATCGACGGCGATCGGTTCGTCCCCACCGCGCTCGCGAGCGGCCCCTGGTCGAACGTGGACCCATCGGACGGGCGGTGCAGTCGCTGCTCGTCGACCGACTACCGGAGGTGAGCGCATGGACTGCTTCGTGACGGGCGCGACCGGGGCGGTGGGGCGTCCGCTCGTGCAGGCGTTGCTCAGCGCGGGGCACGGGGTCCGGGGCGTCGCTCGCAACGACGCCAAGGCCGAGGAGCTGCGCGGGGTCGGTGCCGAACCGGTGCGCGTCGATCTGTTCGACGAGGCTGCGGTCATCGACGGTGTCGAGGGCTGCGACGTCATCGTGCACTTCGCCACGAACGTCCCTCCGCTCTCGCGGGTGGGACTCCCGCGGGCGTGGAACACGCACAACCGGTTGCGCACCGAGACGACCCGGCACCTGTTGGCCGGCGCCCGCCGGCACGGGATCGAGCGTGTGGTGAAGGAGTCGATCACGTTCACCTATCCCGATCGGGGCGACGAGTGGATCGACGAGACCGTCGCACCCGACGAGTCGATCAAGCCGCTCCGCCCGACGTTGGAAGGCGAACGGCTCATCGAGGAGTTCACGCGCGCGGGTGGGAAGGGAGTGGTCCTGCGATTCGGGCTGTTCTACGGCCCCGACAACCGGGCGATCGATGAGGCGTTGCGCACGGCGAAGATCAGGGTCTTCCCGATCGCAGGGCGCGGTGCGTCGTACATGTCGTCGATCCATGTCGACGATGCGGCGTCCGCTGCGGTCGCCGCGCTGACCGCGCCGCCCGGTCTGTACAACGTGGTCGACGACGATCCGCTCACGCGGCGCGAGTACGTCGACGCGTTCGCCGCCGCGTTCGACCTGCCCCGGCTTCGGATCATGCCGTGGCAGCTGCTGCGCGTGATCGGGGGAACCGGGGCCAAGGCGCTCTACTCGTCGCAACGCGTGTCGAACGGTCGTTTCCGCGAGGTGACAGGATGGGCGCCGGCGGTCAGCGACGCTCGGGTCGGATGGGCCGCGATCGGTGCGGCGCATGCCCGCCGCAAGGGGGAAACGACGTGAACGCAACGCGAGGGACGCGGATCGGGTTGGTCGTGCTGGGTGTGCAGGGGTTCTTCCCCGGCGTGTGGGCCACGGCATCGCCGACGGGGTTCTACGACGACTTCCCCGGATTCGGCGCGCACTGGATCTCCCAAGACGGCCCGTTCAACGAGCATCTGATCCGCGACTTCGGTGCGCTCAACCTCGCGCTCGCGGTGCTCGCGGTGCTCGCTGCGTTCTGGATGACGCGCCAGCTCGTCATCGCCACCGCGGTGAGCGTGCTGGTCTACGGCGTCCCGCACTTCCTGTACCACGCGTTCAACGGACAAGAAGGCGATCCCCTGAACCAGATCGCGCTCTACGGAGGGTTGGCCCTCGGGCCCGTCCTCGCCGCCGCGATCCTCGTCGCGAACGCGCGACCGAACGATCCGAGGACGAGCGACGTCACCTGAACGACCCCCCCACCCGCTCTTCACCTTCGAGGACGTGACGATCGCGGGTGAGGGGCACCCGCGCCTCGACGGGGCCTCGGGCCTGGTCCCGGCCGATGGCGTCACGGTCATGGTCGGCCCGTCGGGTTCGGGGAAGTCGACCTTGCTGCGTCTGTGCAACCGTCTCGACGTCCCGGACCGGGGCAGGGTCCGGTTCCGCGGCGACGATGTGGCCACGCTCGATCCGCTCGTGCTGCGTCGCCGGGTCGGCATGGTCTTCCAGCGGCCGACACCGTTCCCGGGGACGGTGCTCGACAACATCCGGGTGGCCGACGCGGAGGCGACCGGCGAGCTCGCCGCGGCCGTCATCGATCGCGTCGGGCTCGGTTCGGCGTTCCTCGGCCGCGACGCCCGTCAGCTGTCCGGAGGCGAAGCACAGCGCGTCTGCCTCGCGCGCACCCTCGCGACTCGGCCCGAGGCCGTGCTCCTGGACGAGGTCACGTCGTCGGTCGACCCGGCTGCCCGACGGGGCCTCGAGGAGCTGGCCCGTCGTCTGGCCGGCGACGGCGTCCCCGTGGTGTGGGTCACCCACGATCTCGAGCAGATGCGGCGCCTCGCCGACCACGTCGTGGTCGTGATCGCGGGGCACGTCGCACACTGCGGTCGGGTGGACCGCCTCGCCGCGGACGCGCCGGACCGCGTGCAGCGATTCCTCGCGGGAGAGCAGGCGTCGTGAGCGACATCGGTTGGACCGGGCTCGGGCTCTCGGCCCTCCTCGTCGGTGTCGCGATCGGGCTCTCGGTGTGGCGCCGACTCGGACTCGAAGGCAGCCTCGCCTGGTCGGCGGCGCGTGCCCTGGCCCAGCTGCTCGCGATCGGCCTGCTGTTGCAGGTCTTGTTCGAGCCCGGGGTCTCGGTGTGGTGGGGCTGGGGCTGGGTCGGGGTGATGCTGCTGGTCGCGGCGTTCACGGTGCATCGCCGCGCGCCCGGAGTCCCCGCGATCTTCGAGCTCGCACTCGCCGCGTTCGCGGCGTCGGCGATCCTGACGCTCGGCGTCCTCTTCGGTCTCGGCGTGTTCGAGCTCCGCATCCGCACGCTCATCCCGCTCGCCGGACTGATGATCGGGAACTCACTCGCGACGACGGTCCTCGTGTCGCGCCGCCTGGTCGACGAGCTCGCCGACAAGCGCGACGAAGTCGAGGCTCGGCTCGCGTTGGGGCAGCCGTCGGTCGTCGCAGCCCATCCCTATGTGCGGTCCGCGTTGCGCACGGCCCTCATCCCGCAGATCGAGACGACGAAGGCAGTCGGGTTGATCGCGCTGCCGGGCGCGATGACCGGGCTGATCCTGGCCGGGGTCGACCCGATCGACGCGGTGCGCGTGCAGGCCTCGGTGATGTACCTGATCCTCGGATCGGTCGCCACGACCACGACCGTGGTCGCGCTCGGCATCCGACGTCGGGTGTTCACTCACGACCACCGGCTCCGTCGGTTGCCGGGAGGGTGACGCTCAGCCGATCGCCTCGAACGGGTCGATGAACCCGGCGCCGTACTCGCTGTCGGGACCAGCGGGCCCGAGGTCATCGGCGGTGTCGAGCAGTCGTGTCCTGACCTGCGCGACGGTCCACGACGGGAAGCGGGACCGGATCAGCGCGCCCGTCGCCGCGGCGTACGGGGTGGCCATCGACGTCCCCGACAGGGACGCATAGCCCGACGAGGAGTACGTCGACCAGATGCCGCTGCCGGGGGCCGCGATGTCGACGTAGGCCCCGGTCGTCGAGAACGAGCTCCGGACCAGGCTCGAGGTGACGGATGCGACCGCGATCGCCGCGTCATTGGACGCGGGGTACTCCGGCGAGGCACCCGCACCGCCGTTCCCGGCGGCGGCGAACACCATGACGTCGTTGGCGACCGCGTTCTGCACTGCGACGTCGGTCGCCCCGGGGCTGCCGTTGCCGAGGCTGAGGTTGATGACCTGTGCACCGTTAACGACGGCCCAGTCGACGCCGCGCGCGACGTCGCTGTCCCATCCGCTTCCGCTGCTGTTGAGGACCTTCACCGGGAGGATGCACGCGCCGGGTGCACCGCCGGCCACGCCTTCCGAGTTGTTCGCGATCGCCGCGATGATCCCGGCGACATGGGTGCCGTGCCCGTTGTCGTCGATCGCGGGGTCGGCGACCGCGCTGGCGCCGTTGTTGTAGAAGCGACGACCGGGCAGGACCTGACCGGTGAGGTCGGGATGCGAGGCCTGCACGCCCGTGTCGACGACGGCGACGGTGATGCCCCGCCCGTCGGCGACGTCCCACGCGGCCTCGAACCCGGCGCGGTCGAGGGCCCATTGCTGCGAGCGTCGCGCGTCGTTGGTCGTCGCAGCGGCCGCGATCGGGTCGGTTGTCTCGAGGCTCGTCACGATCGTGTCGGGGAGCACTGCGACGAGGTCGTCACCTCGAGCCGCGTCCGACGCGGCGGCGGCTGCATCCGCGGCGTTCCGGGCCGGTGTCGTCGCGATCGCGAGCCGGTCGCCGCGCTGCTCGATCGTGACGATCGGCACGCTGCCGTCGGGGAGGCGGTCGGTCGCCGCCTCGAACGCGGCATCGCCCTCGCTGGCCGCTTCAGGCTGGCTGAGGGTGTCGGCGCGCGTGCTCGACGACGGAGCACCGCTGGCACTCGAGGACGATCCGGTCGTCGCCGCACACGCCCGGGCGACGACCTGGGGCGCTGGCGGAGGAGGTGCGGGGGCTGCGACCGGGGTGCACGCCGCGAGCAGCGCTGCCGCACCCGCCGTGAGAGCAGGGGCGACCCGCGGGAGCCTCACTCGCATGCCGATCGTCCTTCACGCCAGGGTCAGACCTGTCGCGATATCGGCCGAAGGGCGCCGTTCCTTGAGGCCCAGGGGCCCGCGTGGCTCAGCGGCGCCCGGCGTTGGGCTTCTTGCCGTGGTTCGCCTTGTTGCGGCGGGCCTTGAGCTTGCGCTTCTTCGTCTTCTTCGACACAACTGCCTCCGGAGGGGATCACCGAGGATAGGCGGGACGACCGACGCCGGGGGAGCCGAACGAGCGCTGGCTACGCTCGGTCGATCGAACCACCGCCGTGACGACCAGGACCGGAGCACCGATGCGACCACGGAAGGGCATGCTCGCCGCAGCCGTCGCGCTCGGTGCCCTGACCGTGGCCGCGTGCCAGCCGGTCGCCCCGCCGCCGCCCCCACCCCCGCCGCAGGTCAACTCGTGTGATGCGCCGATCCAGAAGGATGGCAAGACCGAGTACTACGCGGTGGTCGACGAGGGTGACGGTACGCCCCGCGCGGTGTCCTTCGACGCCGGTTCGGACGCCGAGAAGCATGAAGACGTCGCCCGGATCGAGGCGACGCAGGGCGACGTGATCTCGGTGGCACCCGATCGTCTCGTGCAGTCGGCGGTGAACCCGAACCCGTCCGACGACTCTCAATACGTCAACCAGTGGGGCGTTGATGCCGCTGGTTTCCCAACGGCGTGGGGTGTTGGTCATGCAAGCAGCCAAGGTGCGAGCGGCGGCGCTTCTGTGCGGGTGGCGGTGCTCGACACCGGCGCCTACCAGGGCCACGAGGACCTGGGGAGTGCGGCAGTTGTCACTGGGCTCGACGAGACCGTGCTCGACACGTCTGGGAAGGCGACGCCCGGGGGCACCAGCGACCCGAACGGCCACGGCACCCACGTTGCGGGGATCCTCGGCGCGCGCGACAACACCGTTGGCGGGGTCGGTGGCGCACCCGACGTTGAGATCGTCCCGATCCGCGTCCTGAACGCGAGCGGATCAGGTTCGTACTCCGGCGTGATGAACGGAATCTATGATGCCGTTACCGCTGGCGCGAAGGTGATCTCGATGAGCCTCGGTGGCTGGGTGTATGACCAGGCGCTGCAGGACGCCGTGACCTACGCGGTCGACCATGGCGTCGCGGTCGTGGCGGCGGCCGGGAACAACGGAACGTGCCGAGCCAGCTATCCGGCAGCGATGTCGGGGGTGATCTCGGTCGCCGCGCTGGCGAAACCGGTGAATCCGAGCGACGCGCCGACGCTCGCGTCCTACTCGCAGCGAGGCGCGATCGTCGACGTCGCCGCACCGGGGAGCTCGATCGTCTCGACGGTCAACCCCACTCTCTACGACCCGCCGACAACGCTGTATGGCCAGAAATCCGGTACGTCGATGGCGACCCCGTTTGTCGCAGCCGCGGCCGCGCTGCTGATCGCGCGGTTCCCGGGGATCACACCCTGCCAGGTGGAGGCGACCCTGGAGTCGACGGCCGCGCCGATCGCCGGCAACCCGGTCCAGACCTCGCCGCCGTCGGGCGCGCTGCGCATTGATCAGGCGACCGCGCTGGCGGCGCCGGCGCCCTGCTGACCCCCTAGCCCGCGGGCGCGGCGGGCAGCTCGCCGTCCATCCACACGGTCTGCTCGAACCGGTTGACGATCCGCCAGCCGGCCGGGGTTCGCACGAGCTGGTCGTGGTACTCACCGCCGCAGTGGAAGTAGGCGCGGGTGCCGTCCGCCCGGTCGTGGCCCATCGGGTTGTAGAACCCGGCGCGACTCGTCGCCGTGTCGCCGTCGATGTTGCTCTCCTTGTTCGTCACGAGGTGCTGGTACGCGACGAACGTCGGGAGGATCTGGCTGAGCCAGGCCTTCACCTCGGGGTAGGGGCCCTTGATGCCGCCCGCCGTCGTGTAGTCGAGGAACGCATCGGGCATGAACACGTCGTCGAGCCGGTCGAACTCGCGGGCGTCGAGCGCCCACGCGTAGCGGCTCAGCAGCGACTCGATCTCGAGACGGTCTGTGATGTCCTGCAGGGTGGTGTCGGTCATGTCCGTGCTCCTGTGGATCGCTCGTTGCCCCGATGTCGTCGCCGCGAACGTATCCTCAGCGGTCGTGGAGCACCTCGCCCTCCTGGGCCTCGCCGACTCGGGCCACACCGCGCTCTTCGCGGCGCTCACCGGCCAGGACGTCGGCGCGGCGGCCGACAAGGTGCTCGGCATGGTGCCGATCCCCGACGAGCGCCTGCAACGCCTCGCCGAGATGTCGGCGTCGACGAACGTGGTGCCGGCCACCCTCCAGCTCGCGTACCTCCCGGGGCTCTCCACGGAGGCCGGCAAGGGCCTCGGCAGCCGCCTGCTCGGCAGCGTCCGCGACGCCGATGCGATGATGCTGGTGGTCCGGGCCGACGACGGCCACGAGCCGGGCAAGGAGCTCGCCGCGCTCGAGGAGGAGCTGATCCTGGCCGACCTCGGCACCGTGGAAGGCCGCGTCTACAAGCAGCGCCGTGCCTCGAAGGGCGACAAGACGCTCGCCGGCGAGATCGCCGCCCTCGAGCACGCCGAGACCGTTCTCTCCGACGGGACGCCCATCTACCGCGCCGACCTCTCCGACGCCGAGCGCGCGGCGCTCACCCAGGCGTTCCTCCTCACGAACAAGCCGGCCCTCGTCGTGGTGAACATCGGCATCGACCAGCTCGACGAAGCCGACGCGCTGGCCACCCCGTTCGGTGAGGACGCACTCGCGGTGTGCATCGAGATCGAGGGCGACCCCGACGTCGTCGCGTCCGAGGGCACCGAGCGCGCGGAGCTGCTCGCCGACCTCGGCGTCCCCGAGAGTGTCGTGCCGCGTCTCGCACGCGCGGCGCTGCACCTTCTCGGGCGGCGGACGTTCCTCACCACCGGCGACAAGGAGTCCCGGGCCTGGACCTTCCGCGCGGGGGCTCACGCACCGGAGTGCGCCGGTGTCATCCACACCGACCTCCAGCGGGGGTTCATCCGGGCCGAGGTCATCGACTGGCAGGAGCTGCTTGCCGTCGGGTCGTGGGCCAAGGCCAAGGAGACCGGCACGCTCCGCGTCGAGGGCAAGGACTACGTGATGGCCGACGGCGACGTCGTGGAGATCCGATTCAACGTCTGATGCGGGGGTCGCGATGCCCTGGCTCGTGCGCGACGGTGAGGTGCTGGCGACGGTCGAGGTCGCCGCGAGCCGCGCGGAGCGGCGCCGGGGCCTGCTCGGGCGCGACCACATCGAGGGTGGGTTCGTGATCCGACCGTGCCGTCAGGTCCACACGTTCGGCATGCGGGTGCCGATCGACGCGCTGTTCTGCGATGGCGAGGGCCGCGTCCTCCGGGTCGTGCACCTCCCTCCGAAGCGTGTCTCCCGTCCCGTGCTCCGCTCCCGGTTCGTGGTCGAGGCCGCCGGGGGTGCGGCCGACCGCTGGCGGGTCAGGCCCGGCGACGTGCTGGAGCTGCATGGCGATGCCTGACGTGGGCAGGCTCGTGCTCGTCGGCACCCCGATCGGCAACCTCGGCGATCTCTCGCCCCGGGCGGTCGAGATCCTGGGTGCGGCCGACGTGATCGCCGCCGAGGACACACGACGGACGCGGGCGCTGCTGACCCACGCCGGCATCAGCGCACGCGGTCGCGTTGTCGCCGTCCACGAGCACAACGAGGCGGAGCGGGCGCCGGAGCTCGTGGACCGCATCCGCGCCGGAGCGGTCGTCGCGGTCGTCACCGACGCGGGCATGCCGGGGATCTCCGACCCCGGCACCCGGCTGGTCGACGCGTGTCTCACCGTCGGCCTCGTCGTCGAGGTGGTCCCGGGGCCGAGCGCGGTCATCGCCGCCCTCGTGCTCTCGGGCCTCCCGGCCGACCGGTTCGCGTTCGAGGGGTTCCTGCCCCGGAAGGGCACCGAGCGGCGTCAGCGGCTGGCGGAGGTCGCGA
>JBKJJI010000006.1:0-5848 GCA_046598115.1 Acidimicrobiia bacterium
GGCCGACCTGGTCCAGGTCGAAGGCGTCGGAGACGCGCGTGCCCGCGCCATCAAGGACGGCCTGGCCCGCATCGCCGAGTCGAGCATCCTCGACCGCTACACCTGACCCGAGTGCGCTTGATGCGTCTCTCACCCGCCTATGGCGGGGTGAGAGACGCACGTCCGAGGATGCACGGTCTCGTCGGCGCGTACCCTCGCGCGATGGCGGCGTTGCACGAGGGACCGCACCCCGTGACGGTCGAGCACGTGTCGGTCGCGGGCGTCGATGGCGCGCAGGTGTCGACGGCGCTCGCGACGCCCACCGACGTGCCGGCTCTGGGTTCGTCGGCTCCAAGGGCAGTGGTCGTGCACCCCGACCTGATGGGCGTGCGTCCGCTGTTCGACGACCTCTGCCGGCGCCTGGCGACGCACGGCTTCGTGGTCGCCTGCCCCGAACCGTTCGCACGGGCGACCCCCGAGGAGCGCGCCGCTGAGGACCCGTCGGTCCGGATGGGGATGATCCCGGCGCTCGACGACCGGGTCCAGCTCGGCGACCTCGCGGCCGCTGCCGATCTTGCCTGCGAGCGCAGCGCATCGGGCACGGCCGCGATCATCGGGTTCTGCATGGGTGGCATGCAGACGCTGAAGGCCGCCGCGACGGGCCGCTATGCCCGGGCGGTCGCGTTCTACGGGATGATCCGTCTCCCGGAGACGTGGCGGGGGCCGACGGTCCGCGACGCCCTCGAGTCGGCTGCCGACGTGTGCCCCACACTCGCGCTGTTCGGCGATGCCGATCCCTGGACGCCCGCCGCCGACATCGAGGCGTTGCGCGAAGCGTGGGCCGACCGGCCCGACTGTGAGGTCGTGGTGTACCCCGGGGCCGACCACGGGTTCGTCCACGTGCCCGAGCGCCCGGCGCACCGGGTCGACGATGCGGCCGACGCGTGGCGGCGGACGCTCGGCTGGATCAGCGGGTAGCGGTCACAGCTCGGCACGCTCCTGGAGCGCGACCCGATCGAGGATGCGGTAGTTGTTGCGGCCCTCGAGCGCGAGCCAGTCGAGACGGATGAACAGCGAGATCGCCTTGTTCACGCGCTCGCGTGAAGCCCCGACCATCGAGGCGAGATCCTCCTGGGTGACCGGCAGGGTGAACGCGTCGGAATCACCCGCGAGCTCGAGGAGGCGCTTCGCGGTACGGGCCGGGACGTCGCGGAACACCGCGTCGGCGAGCACCTCGTCGGTCGCGCGCAGCCGACCCACGAGCAGGCGGACGACCACCCAGAGCAGGTCGGGCTGCTCGCGAAGCGCCTGGCGCACGGGCTCGTAGGAGACCTCGAGGAGCGTCGTGTCGACGAGCGCGCGTACGTCGGCCGATCGGGGGGCGCCGTCGAAGAGCGGCAGCTCCCCGAACAGCCCGCCGTCCTCGAGCACTGCGATCACCGACTCGCGACCATCGCCCGACTGAGTCGCGATCGCGACGCGCCCGTGGTCGACGATGAACAACGACGACGACTCGTCTCCCTGACGGAACAACACCTCGTGTCGTTGCAGCTCGCGCGGCACCGAGAACTGCTGTAGCGCGGCGAGGAGGTCCGGCGGCAGCGCGGCAAAGAGATCGGTCGTGTCGGCGAGACGTCGTTCAGGCACTGCGCGAACCCCCGCGGCGCAGCGTAGCGTCACCCCCGAAGGCGCAACACTTGTCTGGTACCCTTGGAACGCTCAGCCGCGGACTGGGCCATCGACCCTCGGTCCACGCTCCTGGGCGATCTCCCCCGCGGTCGTCTCCCAAGTCACTCCCAACCGATTCTCCCAGCCAATTCTCCCCAATCATTCTTGAGGTCTGCCATGCCCTTCGCCGTCGGCGACAAGGTCGTCTATCCCCACCACGGTGCCGCGATCATCGAAGGCAAAGAGAAGCGGGTCTTCGAGGAGAAGAAGACCGACTACTTCGTGCTGCGGATCACTTACGGCGACCTCAAGGTGTCGATCCCGGTCGACAAGGCCGAGGAGATCGGCCTGCGCGACGTGATCAACGATGAGGAGGTCGAGGAGGTGTTCGCCGTCCTTCGCAAGAAGGAGGCGCGCATGCCCACGAACTGGTCGCGCCGGTTCAAGAACCACGTCGAGAAGCTCAAGAGCGGCGATATCTACCAGGTCGCCGAGGTCGTGCGGAACCTCTCGCTGCGCGAGGCCGACAAGGGCCTGTCGGCGGGCGAGAAGCGCATGCTCGCCAGGGCGCGCCAGATCCTCGTGTCGGAGCTGACGTTCGCACTCAACGTCGACGAGGAGACCGCCGAGCTGCGCCTCGACGACGTCCTCACGGGCCAGGACGAGCCGCCGGCCAAGGCGCCGGCGAAGAAGGCGGCCAAGAAGTCGCCCGCGAAGAAGGCGGCGAAGAAGTCGGTGGCGAAGAAGGCCCCGGCGAAGAAGGCGCCCGCCAAGAAGGCGGCCAAGAAGCCCGCCGCCAAGAAGCAGTAGGCCCGACTCGGCGATGGCGCCCGCCGCCCGTCCCAGAACGGCCGCGATCGTCGTGGCCGGTGGACGCGGCGAGCGCTTCGGTGCGCCGAAGCAGTTCATGAGCGTCGGGTCGAGTCGGCTCGTCGATCTCGCGGTCGTCGCAGCATCCTCGGTCTGCGACTTCGTGGTCGTGGTGCTCCCGGGCGACCGCGTCTGGGACGGTCCCGAGGTCGGCGCCTCCGTCACCGGCGGCGCATCCCGCTCCGATTCCGTCCGCGCCGGGCTCCGGGCCCTCCCGGCCGACGTCGAGATCGTCGCGGTGCACGACGCGGCCCGCCCGCTCGCACCACCCGGGCTCTTCGAGCTGGTCCTCGACACCGTGCGCGCCGGGGCCGACGCAGCGGTCCCTGCCCTCCCGATCACCGACACCGTCAAGCGCGTCGTCGGCTCGGAAGCGGTCGAGACGCTCGACCGCGAAGGGCTCGTCGCGGTGCAGACGCCGCAGGCGTTCCGCGTCGACGCGCTGCGGGCAGCCCATGCCGACGGTGGGGACGCCACCGACGACGCGGCGCTGGTCGAGGCGGCCGGCGGGAAGGTGGTCGTCGTCCCGGGCGATACTCGCAACCTCAAGGTCACGAACGTGGCCGACCTCCAGCTGGTGGAGACGCTCATGGGTGCGGACGCGCGATGAACCTTCGCGTGGGGCTCGGCTTCGACGTGCACGCCTTCGGCGGTTCGGCCCCGCTCGTGCTCGGAGGCGTGGTCATCCTCGACGGTCCCGGCCTCGTCGGGCACTCCGACGCCGACGTCGTCGCGCATGCCGTCGCCGACTCGCTGCTGGGTGCGGCAGGGCTCCCCGACCTCGGGACGATGTTCCCGGCCACCGACGACGCGCACCGAGACGCGTCGTCGATCGGCCTCCTCCGAGAGGTCGTCAGCCGCGTCCACGACGCGGGGTGGAAGGTCGGCAACGTCGACGTGGTCGTCGCGGCGGAGACTCCCCGTCTCGCGCCGCACATCGCCGGGATGTCGAGCAACCTCACCGAGGTCCTCGCCGGCAGCGTGTCGGTGAAGCCGAAGCGAACGGAAGGTGTCGGTGCCGTCGGACGCGGTGAGGGGATCGCGTCGTGGGCGGTCGCTCTCCTCGTCGGCATCACCGACGGCACCGAATCGGTCCCCGCACACTGATCGCGGCTGCGTAGCCTGGCCTCGTGACACTCCGGATCCACGACACGATCCAGCGCGCCAAGGTCGATCTCGTCCTGCGAGACCCCGGCGAAGTCTCGATCTACGTCTGCGGCCCCACCGTCTACGACGTGCCGCACGTCGGCCACGGGCGGACGGCGCTCGTCTACGACGTCATCCGCCGCTATCTCACGTGGTCCGGGTTGTCGGTCCGCTTCGTGAGCAACGTGACCGACGTCGAGGACAAGATCATCGCCCGGGCGGCCGAGCGCGGCTCGAGCGAGGCGGAGATCGCACGCGAGTTCGAGGCGCGCTACTGGGAGCAGCTCGACCGGCTCGGCGTCCTTCGCGCCGACGAGACGCCGCACGCAACCGAGTACATCGATCCGATGATCGACCTGGTCGGGCAGCTCGTGGCGTCGGATCACGCGTACGAGCTCGACGGGCAGGGCGTCTACTTCGATGTCGCGTCCTTCGACGGCTACGGCGCCCTGCCACACCGGTCGCGCGACCAGCTGCTCGAGTCGGCCGGGGCCCGCGTGGAGGTCGACGAGGCGAAGCGCACGCCCATCGACTTCGCTCTGTGGAAGGCGGCGAAGGAGGGGGAGCCTGCCTGGGACTCGCCGTGGGGCCGCGGACGGCCGGGTTGGCACATCGAATGCTCGGCGATGGCGCTCGGTCTGCTGGGGGAGGGGTTCGACCTCCACGGCGCGGGGGACGATCTCGTCTTCCCCCACAACGAGAACGAGCGGGTGCAGGCCGAGGCTGCCGGGCGTCCGTTCGCGCGCCACTGGCTGCACTCGGGGATGGTCGAGATCAGTGGCGAGAAGATGTCGAAGTCGCTCGGCAACTTTCGGACGCTCGCCGAGGCGCTCGATGCGCACGGTCCGCGGGCGTTCCGCCTCGCCGTGCTCCAGACGCACTACCGCAAGGCGATGGAGCTCGGTGATCATGAGCTCGAGGCGGCGCAGGCGGGGGTCGCACGGTTCGATGCGTTGCTGCGACGCTCCGCGGCGGCCGGGATCGAGTGGCGGGGCGTCGCGGCGGACGAGCTGGTCCGTGGCGCGTTCGTCGCGGCGATGGACGACGACTTCGGAACCCCGGGTGCGCTTGCAGTGATCTTCGACGCGGCAGCCGCCGCGAACGTGGCGATCGACGACGGCGATCCGGCCCGCGCTGTCGGTCTGGTCGCGACGGTCGTGGAGCTGACGGGTGCGCTCGGACTCGGGCTGGAGGGCGAGCTGACGGTCGATGCCGAGATCGACGCGCTCGTGGCAGCCCGCGACGAGGCTCGCGCGCGACGCGACTTCGCGGCCGCCGACGAGATCCGCGACGAGCTGGCCGAGCGGGGCATCACCCTCGAGGACGGCGCCGGCGGCACGACGTGGCACCGGGCGTGAGCCGTTCCGAGTCGCGTTCGCCAAGGCGCGGCGGTGACGACCTCGGGGGCGAGGTCATCCCGGGGCGGCGGGCGGTTCGTGAGCTCCTCCGCTCGGGTCGTCGCCCCGTGCGCCACGTCCTCCTCGCTCGCGAACGCGACCGCAGCGACGTCGTCGACGAGATCGTGGACCTCGCGGCGCGGGCGCAGGTGCCCGTCAGGATCGTCGACAGCGCCCGGGTCGCGCGGGAGGCGCAGATCGAGACGCACCAGGGTGTCGTCGCGCGCGCCGCACCGGTGGCGTCGACACCGATCGGTGATCTCTGCGCGGTCCACGACGCGTTCCTCGTCGCGTTCGACGGGATCACCGATCCCCGCAACCTCGGCGCGATCCTCCGCACCGCGGAGGTCGCCGGTGCGACGGGCGCACTCGTGCCGCGTCATCGGAGCGCCCCGCTGAGCCCTGCGGCGGTGAAGGCCGCGGCCGGCGCGATCGAGCATCTTCGCCTCTCGTCGGTGGCGGGGATCGCCAACGCGCTGGAAGAGGCCGCGCGAGCCGATGTGTGGAGCGTGGGGATCGATGCCGACGCCGCCACCTCCGTGACCGACCTCACCGTCGCCGACGCGCCGATCGTGCTCGTGTTCGGGGCCGAGGGCAGCGGGATGTCGCGCCTCGTCCGCGAGCGGTGCGACGTCCTCGCGTCGATCCCGATGCACGGCTCGATCGAGTCCCTGAACGTCGCCGCGGCGGCTGCGATCGCGTGCTTCGAGGTCGCACGGAAGCGTCGCCGATAGCCTGGGATGCACGCCGGGTTAGCTCAGCTGGTAGAGCACCGCTCTTGTAAAGCG
>JBKJJI010000062.1:0-6746 GCA_046598115.1 Acidimicrobiia bacterium
TCGGCGTCCTGCTCGGCGCATGGTGGAGCTACGAGGTCCTCGGGTGGGGCGGGTACTGGGCGTGGGACCCCGTTGAGAACGCGTCCCTGCTCCCGTGGCTCACCGGCACCGCGTTCATCCACTCGGTGATCGTGCAGGAGCGGCGCGGGATGCTGCGGGTGTGGAACCTGTCGCTGGTCACGGCGACGTTCTGTCTCACGATCCTCGGGACGTTCCTCACGCGTTCGGGGGTCATCGACTCCGTCCACTCGTTCACCCAGTCGGCGATCGGACCGTGGCTGCTCGTCTTCCTCGGGGTGGTCGCGTTCGTCGGGGTCGGCCTCATCGCCTGGCGTGGCGACGCGCTGCACTCGCCGGGCCGCATCGACTCACCGATCTCGCGCGAGTCGGCGTTCCTCGCGAACAACCTCCTCTTCGCGGGTCTCGCGTTCGTCGTCCTCCTCGGGACCGTGTACCCGCTCCTCGCGGAGGCGCTGCAGGACCGTCGCCTCTCGGTCGGTGAGCCCTACTTCGACCGCATGACGACCCCGATCGGGATCGCACTGCTGTTCCTGATGGCCGTCGCCCCCGCGCTGCCATGGCGCACGACGACGAACGAGGTCCTGCGGAGCCGCCTGCTGGTCCCGGCGTGGACGGGGGCCATCACGATGCTCGGCGCCGTGGTGCTCGGGGCGCGGGGGATCGCGACCGTCGTCGCGTTCGGGCTGGCCGCCTTCGCGATCGCCGGGATCGCGCGCCAGTTCGCGGTGGGGGTGCGGGCACGGCGGGCCGCGCACCGGGAAGGTCGGGCGAGCGCCGTCGTCAGGATGGTGCGCGGCAACCCACGGCTCTACGGCGGCCTCGTCGTGCACTTCGGCGTGGTGCTCATCGCGGTCGCGCTCGCGGCGTCGAGCGCCTACTCCACCAAGCGAGAGGTGCGTCTCCAACGCAACGAGTCGGCCACGGTCGAGGGGTACCGGGTCACGTTCCTCGGGACGCAGATCACCACGACCGAGCAGAAGCGCGTGGTCAAGGCACGCGTGCGCATCGAGCGGGGATCCGACGACCTGGGTGTGTATGCACCGTCGGTGAACATCTTCCCGAACGCGACGAGCGCGATCGGCACGCCGTCGGTGCGCACGGGGCTGCTGCGCGACGTCTACCTCACGCTCGTCTCCTCGCCGGCCGACGGGCAGGCGGTGACCCTCGGGGTGGCGGTGAACCCGATGATCGTGTGGCTCTGGGCCGGGGGCGGTGTCATGGCACTCGGGACAGCGATCGCTCTGGTCCCGGGGCGGCGCCGCAAGGCGTTCGACGACCCGGACGGCGGCGACCCACCCAGCGCCGACGTGCCGGAGACGCATCGCCCGGAGTCGGATCTCCCCGAGTTGGGCGACGACCGAGCGCCGGTGCCGGCATGAAGCACCCCACGCGGATCGTCGCGCTCGCGGTCGGGATGCTCGTCGTCGCGATCGGGGTGGTCCTCGCGATCCAGGTCGGTGCGGATCCGCGATCAACCCAGACCAGCAGGCCGACGGTGGGTACGCCGATCCTCGCGTTCACGGTCGTGGCACTCGACGGGACTCGCATCGGTCCGTCGACGCTCGCGGGGCAGTCGGTGATCGTCAACTTCTGGAACACGTGGTGCGTTCCGTGTCAGGACGAGCTCCCTGCCCTGAAGGAGTTCTACGAGCGGCACCGCTCCGATGCCGACGTCGTGTTCCTCGGCATCGTGCGTGACGACTCGGAGCGAGCGGTGCGTGAGTACGTGGCGGCCGAGGGCATCGACTGGACCATCGCGATGGACCCGAGCTCGGACGCGCAACTCGGCTTCGGGACCCGTGGCCAGCCCGAGACGTTCGCGATCACGCCGGACGGAGTCATCGTCGGGTCCCAGATCGGTCCCGCGACGGTCAAGGGACTCGAACGGATGCTCGCGGCAGCGAGGGGAGGCACGTCGTGAGCGGGGGGAATGCGCTTCGTGGCCTCGGCCCGTGGCTGGCGCTCGGCGTTGTCGTGGTCGCTGCGCTCGTCTGGGCCGCCTGGCCTGCATCCGAGGCCCCCACCGTTCGCGAGCACGCGGTCGAGCTCGCGGCCGAGCTGCGCTGCCCCGATTGCGAGGGGCTGTCGGTCGCCGACTCCGCGACCACGAGCGGCCGCGCTATCCGCGCCGACCTGCGTCGCCGGATCGCAGCAGGGCAGAGCGACGCAGAGATCCGTCAGGTGTACATCGACCGGTACGGCGACTCGATCCTGCTGAAGCCCGAGGGTGGCGGGCTCGGCATCCTCGTGTGGGGGTTGCCGCTCACCGTGATCGTCCTCGGCGCCGGAGGGCTCGCGATCGCGTTCGCGCGGTGGCGAAAGGCGCCGAAGATGCGCGCGACCGACGCCGACGAGGCGCTCGTGGAGTCGTCGCGTCGAGACCATCGCGGTGACTGACGAGCTCGCCCACACGCGCCTGGAAGCCGAACGTGACTTCCTCCTCCGGTCGCTCGACGATCTCGAGGCCGAGCGCGCTGGTGGTGGGATCGACGAGGAGTCGTATCAGGCGCTGCACGACGACTACACGGCTCGTGCCGCGGCGACGATCCGTGCCTTGCGCGACGGCGTGGACGCTCGGCCCGCGCCGCCGGCGCCGCCCCTCCGTCGGCGTCTCGTCGTGATCGGCCTCATCGTGGCGTTCGCCGCCGCGGCCGGGATCTCGCTCGCGTTGGCGCTCGGGGCGCGACTCCCCGGACAGACGGCCAGCGGGAACACGTCGGTCCCGACGTCGTCGGGTTCCGGAGCGGCCGACCGGTTGCGCCAGGCTTGTGCCGCCGTCGAGCGGGACCCGTCGAACATCGCGAGTCGCCTCCTCTGCGCTCAGCTCCTGGAGGCCGACGGGGATCTCGCCGGTGCACTGCAGCAGTACGACGCGATCATCGCGATCGATCCTGCGAACGCGGAGGCCGTCGCCCAGACCGGCCGGATCCTCTACCTCACGGCCGGCCGCGCCGACGCGGCCGACGCGGCCGGACTGGTCGATCGGGCGATCGAGCGTCTCGACCGGGCGATCGAGCTCGATCCCGAGCACGCCGAGGCGCGGTTCTTCCGGGCGATCGTGCGAGCCAACGAGTTCGGCGACTTCGCTGGGGCCCAGAGCGACCTCCAGCGCTACCTCGTCGCCGAGCCGAGCGGGAGGTTCGCGGAGCAGGCCCGTCGGCTGCTCGCCGACGTCACCGCGGCGCTCGAGTCGAGCGCGACGACCACGAACGGCAATCCTTGACCATCACGAGCATCTGATCGACCCTGACCCACTCGCGATCCAGGAAGGCACCGTCCCATGCCCGACCAGCCCGACGCGCAGACCGACGCCTCCAAGCTCTACCGGACCACGATCACGATGGACCGCGGCACCATCGTCATGGACCTCGACCCGCAGCTCGCCCTGAACACCGTCAACAACTTCGTCGGCCTCGCCCGGCAGGGCTACTACGACGGGCTCACGTTCCATCGCGTCGTTCCGGGGTTCGTCGTGCAGGGCGGCTGTCCGAGCGGGAGCGGCACCGGTGACCCGGGGTACAAGTTCGCCGACGAGAAGGTGACGGCCGAGTACACGCTCGGCGCCGTCGCGATGGCCAACGCCGGTCCGAACTCGAACGGCTCCCAGTTCTTCATCTGCATCGACGACTGCACGAAGAAGCTGACCAAGGACTACAACCTGTTCGGGTACGTCACGGACGGTGTCGAGGTGGCCCAGGCCACCCAGGTCGGCGATGTGATGCAGTCGGTTGTCGTGGAAGAGGTCGACCGGGCGTAGCCCGATCGGCTTCGACGGACGGGGATCGGCAGGGCGATAGCCTGCGAAGCGAGAGCCGTCCCCGAGTCCTGGAGTGCATTCCATGGCCGCGTCACCCGTCGGGCCGACCACCCCGATCGAGCTGGTCGAAGCGCTGTACGACCGTGTCCCTTCGGCGCTCGAGGTCGGGCGTCGGCGTCTCGGACGGCCGCTGACCTTCACCGAGAAGGTCCTGTCCTCCCACGCCGACGACGTCGAGACGATCGGCGTGGAGCGGGCGGTCGACTACGCCGACTACCGGCCCGACCGCGTGGCGATGCAGGACGCGACGGCCCAGATGGCGCTGCTCCAGTTCATGACTGCGGGCCTCCCACAGGTCGCGGTGCCCTCGACCGTGCATTGCGACCATCTGATCCAGGCGCGGGTCGGCGCCGATGCCGACCTCGAGACCGCCGTCGACGAGAACGCCGAGGTCTACGACTTCCTCCGGTCCGTCTCGGCGAAGTACGGCATCGGGTTCTGGAAGCCGGGGTCCGGCATCATCCACCAGGTGGTGCTCGAGCAGTACGCCTTCCCCGGCGGGATGATGATCGGCACCGACAGCCACACGCCGAACGCGGGCGGGCTCGGCATGGTGGCGATCGGAGTCGGTGGCGCCGATGCCGTCGACGTCATGGCCGGATGGCCGTTCAACACCCGGGTCCCGAAGGTCATCGGCGTGCGGCTCAGCGGATCGCTGTCGGGATGGGCGTCGCCCAAGGACGTGATCCTGAAGGTCGCGGGCATCCTCACCGTCAAGGGAGGGACCGGCGCGATCATCGAGTACTTCGGTCCGGGTGCCGCGTCGATCTCCGCGACGGGCAAGGCGACGATCTGCAACATGGGTGCCGAGATCGGCGCGACCTGTTCGATCTTCCCGTACGACGAGCGCACGGCGGCCTACCTGAAGGCGACCCGGCGTGAGGAGTTCGCCGAACTCGCCGACCGGCACGCCGAGCACCTGCGGAGCGACCCCGAGATCGACGACGACCCCGAACGGTTCTACGACCGCGTGGTCGACATCGATCTCGACGTTCTGGAGCCGCACCTCGTCGGCCCGCACACACCCGACCTCGACCGGCCCATCTCCGATGTGAAGGCCGCGGCCATCGCGGAGGGATATCCACTCGACATCTCGTACGCGCTCGTCGGGTCGTGCACCAACTCCTCGTACGAGGACATCGGTCGCGCCGCGCACGTCGCCCGGCAGGCGTCGGCGGCGGGGCTGAAGGTTCGCAGTCCGCTCCTCATCACGCCCGGCTCCGAGCAGGTGCGAGCAACGATCGAGCGCGACGGGCTGCTCGCCGATCTGGAGGCGATCGGCGCGACCGTGCTGGCGAACGCGTGCGGTCCGTGCATCGGGCAGTGGAAGCGCGACGACATCGAGAAGGGCGAGACCAACACGATCGTGTCGTCGTTCAATCGGAACTTCCCGGCGCGCAACGATGGCAACCCATCGACCCTCTCGTTCATCGGTTCGCCCGAGACCGTCGTCGCGATGGCGCTCTCGGGGCGCCTCGACCACGACTTCGTCCATGAGCCGATCCAGGCCGATGGTGGCGGAGCGGACGTGCTGCTCGAAGCTCCGTCGGCCGACGAGCTGCCGGCGAAGGGCTTCGACCCGGGGAAGTCCGGGTTCGTTCCTCCGGCTGCCCCCGGGTCCGCGATCCACGTCGCGGTGGCACCCGACTCGGAGCGCCTCGAGCTGCTCGAGCCGTTCCCCGCTTGGGACGGCAACGACTACGCCGGGCTGCGCGTCCTGCTCAAGGCCGCGGGCAAGTGCACGACCGACCACATCTCCCCGGCCGGGCCGTGGCTGCGGTTCCGTGGACACCTCACCAACATCTCGGGCAACCTCTTCATCGGTGCGAACAACGCGTTCTCGCTCGTCGAGGCCGGCACCGGCATCGACGTGCGCGACGGCTCGGTGACGCCGCTCCCCGATCTGGCGAAGGCCTACAAGGCGGCAGGGATCGACTGGGTCGCGGTGGGCGACGAGAACTACGGCGAAGGATCCTCGCGTGAGCACGCGGCGATGGAAGCCCGCTACATGGGCGCGAAGGCGATCCTGGTGCGGTCGTTCGCTCGGATCCACGAGGCGAACCTGAAGAAGCAGGGTGTCCTCGCGCTCACGTTCGCGAACCCCAACGACTACGAGCGCGTCCTCGTCGACGACGAGGTCGACATCGTGGGTCTCGCGGACCTGGCCCCCGGCCGGTCAGTCACGGTCGTGTTGCGACACGCGGACGGCACCCAGGACGAGATCGAGACCACGCACACGATGTCCGACGAGCACGTCGGGTGGTTCCGGGCCGGGTCGGCGCTGAACGTGCTGCGGAGCGAGGAGCGCTCGAGTTGAGCTCCCGCACCCGCACGCTGTTGTTCGTCAACGGTGCGCTGCTGCTCCTGCTCATCGGGTTCGGCGTGGCACTTGCGGTCGTCGATCGGAACGACTCGTCGACCTCGAGCACGACTGCTCCGTCTGTCACGGTGTCGACCTCCGCGCCCGAAGAGACGTCGGTCACGATCGGCATCATCTGCACGACGCCACGCGACGCCACCGACACCCTCGTGGGTGCCTGGATCGCCGGCGAGAAGGCGGCCGCGGCGCGTTGTGCGGAGGACGCTGTCGTGGACGAGCTGTTCGAGGCGAGCGGCGAGGGAGCGCAGTGGATCTTCCAGGGCTGCAACGGCCCCGATCCCGGCGTCCCGCAGTGCCAGTACTCCTACGAGGGTGGCGGCGTCACGTTCACCCTCGCGGGCACCGAGGCTGCCGGCTGGAGGGTGTCGTCGGTGGAGTACATCGCCGACTGACGATCGGGGCGCCTCCCTGGGAGATCCCTCAGGCGGGGTCGAGCGGACCGAACTGGTCCGCGGTGGGCTCCGCTCAGCAGAACCACGACTCGGTGAGCCGTGGCCTCCCTTCGGTCGCACCGGCGTCGATCTGGAC
>JBKJJI010000077.1:0-6615 GCA_046598115.1 Acidimicrobiia bacterium
ACCGAGGCCCAGCCCGAGAACAACGTGCAGCGCGTCGTGCTCGAGATGCTCGGAGTGACGCTGTCGAAGGACTCCCGGGCCCGGGCCATCCAGCTCCCCTGCTGGAACGAGGCCATCGGGCTCCCGACGCCGTGGGATCAGCAGTGGTCGCTGCGGATGCAGCAGGTGCTCGCGTACGAGACCGACCTGCTCGAGTACGACGACCTCTTCGAGGGGTCGGTGGTCGTCGAGGCCAAGACCACCGAGCTGCTCGAGGCCGCCGAGGCAGAGCTCGACTGGGTCCTCGACGGCGGCGGCGCGTTCGAGATGATCGACGAGATGAAGGGTCGTCTCGTGCAGAGCAACGCCGAACGGGTCCGCCGGATCGAGTCGGGCGAGCTCGAGGTGGTGGGGGTGAACTGCTTCACCGAGTCCGAACCCTCCGCACTCGCCAACCTCGACACCGCGACGTCCATCGTCACCGTCGACCCGGCCGCCGAGCGCGAGCAGGTCGAGCATCTCGCCGCGTGGCGCGAGAAGCGCGACGCGGCCGCAGTGGAGGCGGCCCTCGACGCGCTGCGGGCCGTCGCCGCGACCGACGACAACCTCGTCCCCGCGACCGTCGAGCTGGCCCGGGTCGGTGGGACGGTCGGAGAGTGGGCACAGGCGCTGCGCGACGTCTTCGGCGAGTACCGCGGGCCTACGGGCGTGGGTGCGGTCGCGGCCCCCGTCGGCGGACTCGCCGACGTGCGGGAGCGGGTGCAGACCGCCACGAAGTCGCTCGGCGGCCAGCTGCGGCTCCTCGTCGGCAAGCCCGGCCTCGACGGCCACTCCAACGGAGCCGAACAGATCGCGGTGGCGGCGCGCGACGCTGGCTTCGAGGTCATCTACCAGGGGATCCGGCTGACGCCCGAGCAGATCGCGTCGGCGGCGCGCGACGAGGACGTCGACGTGGTGGGGCTGTCGGTGCTCTCCGGATCACACCGGGAGCTGGTCCCCGAGACGGTGCGGCTGATCCGGGACGCCGGTGTCGACGCACCCGTGGTGGTGGGCGGGATCATCCCGGAGGCCGACCAGCCTGCGCTGCTGGCGGCCGGCGTCGCGCGCGTCTACACCCCGAAGGACTACAAGATCGCCGAGATCGTGGGCGACATCGCCGACCTCGCGATCGCCCACCGCCAGCGCGCCTGACCCACCTCAGCTTTGGCGTCGCACACGGGGTCTCCACAACCCTTGCCCGACGCCAAAACCGGAGGCACTAGGTGTACATCGACTCGATCTGGTCGGCGTACTTGGCGTGGACGCCACGGCGCTTGAGCTTTGACGTCGGTGTGAGCTCCTCGGAGTCGGGCATCCACTCCTGCCCCAGCACGACGAAGCGCTTGATCTGCTCGACGCGTGAGAACTTGGCGTTGGCGGCGTCGACGTTCGCCTGGACCTCGGCAATGACGTCGGGGTGCTCGGCGAGCGCGGCAAGCGCGGTCTCGGCGATGCCCTGGTTGGCGGCCCACGCGGGAGCCACATCGGGGTCGAGGACCAGCAGCGCCGACACGAACGGGCGCTGGTCGCCGATCACGCACGCCTGGCCGATGAGCGGGAACGACTTGAGCGCGGCCTCGAGGTTCGCGGGCGAGATGTTCTTGCCTCCCGCCGTGATGATGAGCTCCTTCTTGCGGTCGACGATCTTGAGGTAACCGTCGGCGTCGATCTCGCCGATGTCGCCCGTGTGCAGCCACCCGTCGTCGTCGAGGGCCTCCTCCGTGCGCTCCGGGTCGTTCAGGTAGCCGCGGAAGATGTTCCCACCGCGTGCGAGCACCTCTCCGTCGTCGGCGAGCACGACCTCACACCCCGGGATCGCCTCGCCCACCGTGCCGACGCGGACCCGGAACGGGGTCCAGGTCATCGGGCCGGACGTCTCGGAGAGCCCGTAGATCTCCGACATCTCGAGACCGAGCGCGCGGAAGAAGCGCAGCACGTCCTGGGGGATCGGTGCCGCACCGCTGATCGCCGACTTCACCTGGTCGAGTCCGAGGAGGCCGGTCACGAGATCGAAGACGGGCTGCACCGTCTCCAGCTCGGCGGCGAGATCCGCCGGGAGGGGCTGCCGGGTCGCACGCACGTCGGCCACCCGGTTGCCGACCTCGATCCCGGCTTCGAGCGCCGCCTGCTGCTCGGGGTTCGCCCGGGCCAACGCGAGGACTCCGGCATGGAGCTTCTCCCAGACCCGCGGGACGCCGAAGACGATCTCGGGGTGGACCTCACCGAAGTACGCGCTGATCTGGGCCGGCTCGGGACAGGAGGTCACCTCGAAGACGCCGACGATCCCCTGGTAGTGCGAGACCATCCGCTCCGCGATGTGCGCCATGGGCAGGTACGAGACCATGCGGCAGAAGAACGGGTCGAACTCGTCCCAGCACCCGAGGAGGCTCTCGACCGTCCACACGACGTTGGCGTGGTCGAGCATGACGCCCTTGGGCGGCCCGGTCGTCCCCGACGTGTAGATGATCGTCGCGAGGTCGTCGGGCCGAGCGATCGCGGCCGCGGCGTCGAGATCGACGGGGTCGAGTCCGAAGAGGTCGCCCCAGCGCAGCACGTCGCCGGGTCCACGCCCGTCGGGGTCGTCGATGATCGCGACGTTCGCGAGCGTCGGGATCTCGTCGCGCACCTCGAGCAGCCGTTCGAGGTAGTCGACGTCTTCGACGATCGCGGCGACCGCGCCACAGTGCGACGCCAGGTACTGCACCTGCTCCGGGGCCGACGAGTTGTAGATGGACACCGGTGTCGCACCGACGAGGAGCGCCGCGGTGTCGGCGATGTGGAACTCGGGCCGGTTGCGCATCATCAGCACGACACGCTCGCCCTGGACGACCCCAGCCTCGGTGAGGGCCGCCGCGAGGCGACAGGAGCGCTCGGCGTACTCGGCCCAGGTCAGCTCACCCCACCCGTCGCCGTCCTTCCATCGCAGTGCGACACGGTCGGGATGGGCGCGAACGGTGTCCCGGAACCTCGTCGCCACGGTGTGCCCCGCGACCTTCGCCGCGATCTCGTCGCTCGTGACCATGCATGGACCTTTCGCCGGGGACGTGCCGGGGAGTCTCGCGCGCGGGGCGCTGCCACTCCACGCCCGACCGCAGCCCACGCCCGGCATCGCCCGTCGTGCGCCAGGGCCCGCGTTGTCCACCGCCTCCTGTGGACAACGCCCGCGAATCGGTGGAGAACCCCGGTTTCGCGGTGGAGAACGGGGTGGAAAACCTGTGGAGGATGGTGGACAATGGCCTCAGCGTGTCCCGAGGAGGACGTTGGGGCACCGGATCCGTCCACCCACGCGCGGTCGGCGCGGGACGTCCCCGGTACTTCTCTACGCCGTTCCTCCTCGGGACGCGCCGCGTCCGGACTCGTCCCTCGGCCGCTCCCACGGCCCGTCGCGACCGCCGAGGGCGTCGAGCACGGTGTCCGTGTCGGCACCGAGGGCGCGACCGGCATGGCGGATCCGTCCGGGAGTGCGCTCGAGCCCGGCGACGGGGCCCTGCATCGTGACGCCGTCCACCTCGACCAGCGTTCCCCGAGCCGCGACGTGGGGGTCTGCCAGCACGTCGGCCATCGTGTACACGGGAGCGATCGCCGCCTGGGCCGCCTCGAACTCCGCGAGCACGACGGCCGACGGTCGCGCACCGATCCAGTCGACGCAGATCCGGTCGAGCTCGGCCCGGTGGGCGATGCGTCCCTCGAAGGTGGTGAACCGGTCGTCGGCGCCGATCCCGAGGAGCTCGAGGACCCGCCGGGCGACGGACTCGGTCGAGGTGGAGATCGCGACCCAGGTGCCATCGGCGCACTCGTACGTCCCGCGCGGGACCGAGTACGGGATCCCCGACCCCAGTCGGGGCTGGAGCTCACCGAGCTGGGCCGCGACACTCGGCAGCGGCGTCATCACCTGCAGCATCGACTCGAGCAGGTTCACGTCGACGACCTGCCCCTCGCCCGTCCGGTCGCGATGACGGATCGCCGCCAGCGTCGCGAACGCGCCCACGAGCGCAGCGATCTCGTCGGTCAGCGCGATGGGCGGCAGGAGCGGCGCGCCGTCGGGCTCACCGTTGATCGCGGCGAACCCACCCATGGCCTCGGCGAGCGTCGCGAAGCCCGGACGGGAAGAGTAGGGGCCGGTCTGGCCGAACCCGGTGACGCGCAGGATCACGAGCCCGGGGTTGGCCCGCAGCAGGTCGTCGGGCGCGAGGCCGAGCCGTTCGAGCCCACCGGGGCGGAGGTTCTCGACGAGCACGTCGGCGGTCGCGACGAGGCGTCGCATCGCTGCCAGCCCGTCGTCGGACTTCAGGTCGAGCACGACGGCGCGCTTGCCCCGCCCGTAGACCTTCCACATGAAGGTCTCGCCGTCACGCGGGTCGCGCCAGCCGAGGTTCCGCGTGCCGTCGCCCGCCGGCGGCTCGACCTTGATCACGTCGGCGCCGAAGTCGGCGAGGTACTTCGCGGCTCCCGGCCCGGCGAGCACCGTCGCCATGTCGACGACGCGCAGGCCTTCGAGTGCGTCCGCCATCAGGCTGTCAGGCCCCGCGCACGGGTTCGGGGAGCACCGGTCCGCGGAGCACCTGACCTCAGAACACCCGAGCGAAGCAGCGGTGCTCGAGTCCTCCGAAGACGAGGTCGGTGTACACGCCCTGGATCAGCGCGCGTGTCCGCTGGGCCCATGCGAACGCTGCCGGTTCGGTGACGCGCCGCATCACCTGGGTGTAGCCGCCCTCGTACACGCGGTACTCGGCCCATGCGCCGGGGAACTCCTTGGTGCTGGCAACCTCGCCGAAGGGCCGATCGCCGGTCGCGTCGAAGGTGCGAACCCGGTTCGTGTGGGTGTGCCCCGCGCTGTACGCGACGAGGTTGTCGTGGCGGGCGAACGTCGCCACGAGGGCCTCGCTGTCGTCGGGCTGGATGCCGAAGTAGACGCCGTCGCGCGAGCCTCCGTCGACGTTCCAGCAGTGGTGGTGCCCGAGGACGATGATCGGACCGCTGCGCGCGGCGGCGAGGTCGTCGAGCCATCGGACTTGCGCGGCGTCGAGCTGCCCGGCGTCGGTGCCGGGGTGCACGGTGTCGAGGACGGCGAGCGTGACGCCGTCGAGGTCGATGGCGTACGGCGCGTCTTCGATCGCCATCGAAGGATCGATCATCGCGTCGTGGTTCCCGCGCACGTGGAACATCCGGTCACCGAGCACGCCGTAGGCGGCGAGGAACGCCGCGTACTCCTCCTCCGACCCCTTGTCGGTGAGGTCGCCCTTCACGACCACGACGTCAGGATCGAACTGCTGGATCTCCGCGATCGCGGCGCGGCTCATCACCTCGGGATACGGCTCGTCGCCGGGCTCGGCCATGAGGATCGGCCCGATCTCGTCCACCTCGGGGAACCCGCTGATCCCGCATCGGGTCTCCCCGAAGTGCACGTCGTTCGTCGTCGCGAAGGTGCTGAGGAGGCGGCCCGGTGGTCGGTCGAGCGTCCGCGCGGAGGGTGGGAGCCACTTCCCCGGCGGGGCTCCCTCCACCTCGATCGCGTGCTCGGCCGCCGGCTCGAGCCCGGTCGCCCGGGCGACGTGGTGTGGGCCGCGCGTCGTGATCTCCGCGGTGCCGATGCGCGTCACGACCGACTCGTCGCCCTCGGTCGAGAACGTGACGACGACCTCGTCGGAGCCGACGCTCGTCAGCTCGGGGAACGTTGGGATGGGCATCTTCGGACCCGCTACGGCCCGCGCCGGGATCCCACGCGGGGGGCCAGGCGCCACGGCCCGCGCGGCAGCCCGGCCCTCCGGGCAGCCAGCCGAGACGCGCGCACCCACTCCGAGCGCCGCTCGTGCCCGTGGCCCTCGACGACGACCGTCCGCCGGGAGATCTCGGCGATGGCCGCGACGATCGCGGCCACCACCTCGGGCGGGGCCGGCGGCGTGACCGCCCCGACCCGTGCACGGAACGGGCTCACAGCGGAACGTTGCCGTGCTTGCGGGACGGCGTCTGCTCCCGCTTCGTGCGCAGCATCTCGAGCGAGCGGATCAGCACCTTGCGGGTGTCGCGAGGGTCGATCACATCGTCGACGTAGCCCCGCTCGGCGGCAATGTAGGGGTTCGCGAACCGCTCGGTGTACTCCTCGATCAGCTCGGCACGCTTGACCTCGGCGTCCGGGGCCGCGTCGAGCTCCTTGCGGAAGATGATGTTCACCGCGCCCTGCGGACCCATCACCGCGACCTCGGCCGACGGCCAGGCGAACGCGAGGTCGGCGCCGATCGACTTGGAGTTCATGACGACGTACGCGCCGCCGTAGGCCTTGCGGGTGATGATCTGGATGCGCGGCACGGTCGCCTCGCAGTACGCGTAGAGGAGCTTGGCGCCGTGGCGGATGATGCCGCCGTACTCCTGGTCGGTGCCGGGCTGGAAGCCGGGCACGTCGACGAGCGTGACCAGCGGGATGTTGAAGGCGTCGCAGGTGCGGACGAAGCGGGCCGCCTTCTCGGAGGCGTCGATGTTGAGGACGCCGGCGAGCATCTGGGGCTGGTTGGCCACGATGCCGACGGTATGGCCGTCGACGCGGGCGTAGCCGCACAGGATGTTGCCGCCCCAGTGGGCGTGGTACTCTTGGAACTCGCC
>JBKJJI010000144.1:0-6498 GCA_046598115.1 Acidimicrobiia bacterium
GCTCGTCGTGCTCTCGGTCATCGCGCTCGTGGCGTGGCCCGCACTACGGATCGCCCGTGCCAACGCGACCGCCAACATCGGGACCGACCCGGGCCGTCGCCCGTCGAGCGTCGCCACCGCGATGGCCGCGGCGGGCTTTGCTCCACCCGCGGTCGTGGGCGTGCGCGCCGCACTCGAACGTGGCGCCGGTCGGACATCGGTCCCGATCCGATCCAGCCTCCTCGGGGTGACCGCCGCGCTCGTGGCGCTCTGCGCCGCCCTCACGTTCGGCACGAGCCTGCGCCATCTGATCGAGACGCCGAGACTCGTCGGCTTCAACTGGGACGCCGTGGTCGGGATCCCTCAGGGCGACCGCGACGACATCGAAGGACTGACCGGGCAGATCGAGCGCGCGCCCGGCATCGTCGGCGCGACCGCGGGCACGTTCTTCTTCGAGCCCGCGTTCCCGGACACTCCCCTCCTGCTCGGTCCGCGTCGCCTCCCCGTCGACCTGCTCGCGATCGGCCCCGGCGTGGTCGGCCCGTCCGTCATCGACGGGCGAGCCCCCGTCGCGGCCGACGAGATCCTGCTCGCCAGCGAGACGATCGCCGAGCTCGGCCTCGAGCCCGGGGACACCATCGTCGCCTTCGGCCAGGTCGGCGACTCGGGCCTCGCCGACGCCTACCAGCCGACGAAGGCGAGCTTTCGGATCGTCGGCACCGGTGTCATCCCGGGGGTGGGCGGCGACCTGGAGACCGAGGCCAGGATCGGCCGGGGCGCGGTGATGACCATCCCCGGCCTGCACCGCCTCAACCCGGTGGCCACGCCCGCGGTGGTGTACGTGCAGTTCGACCCCGGCACGGACCGTGAGAAGGCGCTCGCGTCGCTGCGCGCGACGGTACGGGCACGGCCCCGCCCCCAGCGGATCTTCCTCGGAGCCGACGAGGCCGACACCGAAGGAACGATCGAGGTCTCGTCCATCGAAGCGCTCCCTCTCCTGCTCGGGGTGCTGACCGGCATCGTCGGCACCGGGGTCCTCGCGCACGTCCTCGTCACCTCGGCCCGGGCTCGGCGCCGCGACCTCGCGGTGCTGCGCGCCATCGGGTTCCGCCGAAGACAGGTTCGCAGCACCGTCCGATGGCACTCGGTGACCGTGGTCGCAGTCGGCCTCGGCATCGGGGTGCCCGTCGGCCTCGCGCTCGGGCGGGTGGCGTGGAACGTCTACGCGCGGAGCATCGGCGTCGTTCCCGAACCGTCGATCGTCGGGCTCGCCGTGCTCGCCGTGGTGGTGGGAGGGCTGTCGGTGGCGTGCCTGGTCGCCATCTGGCCCGGACGCGCCGCGACCCGGCCGTCGCCCGCCGCGGTGCTGCGAGCAGAGTGATCGATCGATCCCCGGATTCGAAGGAGCAGGAATGCGCACTGCAAACATCGTGGTCACGTTGCTCGGAGGCGCTGGCGTCGCGATCGGGGCTGCAATCGCGTGGCGATGGCACCGTCTGCCCATGGTTGCCACCGATCGCCCCGCGATCGAGACGAGTGGTGCAGCCGCGCTCGATGGGCTCCGGACGTTGGCCGTCGCCGCATCGTCCGGCGCGATCGCCGGACTGCTCGTCGCGGGGCTCGGCGGCCGGTTGGTGATGCGCATCCTCGGTGCGACGTCGGGGAGGGCCGCGCAGGGACGCGTGACCGATGCCGACGAGGTCGTCGGCAGGATCACGGCCGATGGCACCCTCGGAATCATCATCTTCGTCGGCCTGGCCGGGGGCCTCGTCGCCGGTGCCGGGTACGTCGTCCTGCGTCGATGGCTCCCCACCAGAGCCGGGTTCGCGGGTGTCGTCGTCGGCCTCGTGCTCCTCGGCACGATCGGGGTCGGGGACGCGATGTCCCCAGAGAACAACGACTTCGTCATCCTCGGTCCGACCTGGCTCGCCATCACGCTCATCGTCGCGATCGCGCTCCTGTTCGGGGTCACCTTCACTTCGCTCGCAGCCCGTCTCGATGCCGGGATGCCGACGCTCGGGACCCGACCACGGGACATCCCATCGCACGCCGGGCTGCTCACGCTGATGCTCCCACCAGTCGCGGCCGTTTCTGCGCTCTACGTCGCTGGACGCGCCGCGCTGCGAGGCCGGCTCGGTCCCGTCCTGGAACGTCCGCAGGTGCAGCGAGCAGGGCACGCGATCGTCGCGCTCGCCGTGGTCGTGACGGTGTTCACGAGCATTCGGGCCATCGTCGAGATCGCGTCAGCCTGAGCCGACAGGGGGGAGATCTCGACGCATGGAGGCGATCGCGACGACGGGAGCGGGGTTCCTCGTCGCCGTGCTGTGGTTCGACCTCATGTTCGACGTGCAGGCGCGCCGCCACCGAGCGGGCGACCTCCCGGAGGAGGTGCTCGCGTCGATCTCCGGCTACTACCGGCGGGTCACGACGACCGCTCGCCCGATGAACCTGTTGGTCGGCACCATGATGGGCATGACCCTGGTCGCCGTGGTCGTGGAGCTCGCGACCGGGGAGGCCGAACGATGGGCGGCGTGGCCGTCGCTCGCGCTCGTCGCGACGGCGATCGTCGCGGCAATTTCGCGGACGGTGCCGAACGCGGTGCGCCTCGGCGGGCGTTCCGACTCCGCGACCGACCAGTCCGCGCTCGCGCGGTCGATCTTGCGCCAGCACCAAGCGCTCTTCGCCCTGATGGCGGTCACGGCATCGCTGCAGATCGCCTCGGCCATCACGAGGACCTGACCCGGGAACTCGGCGTTCGCAGCTCAGGGATCGCGCGGTCGGTTCGTCCAGCCCCTGCGGCCCTCGGTCCGGAACCAACCGCCGGCGAGCATCGTGCCGCCATCGGTGGGGACGATGTGGCCGGTGACGAACCGCGCGAGATCGGACGCGAGGAAGAGGATGACGTCGGCGTTGTCGCTCGGCTCGCCGACACGGCCGACGGGGACCCAGTAGGGCCAGCGGTCGCGCTGCTCGGGCGGCACGATCGCCTCGTAGTCGACCTGGATGGACTGGGTCACGTCGGGTGCGATCGCGTTGACGCGGACGCCCGACGGGGCGACCTCCAGCGCCAGGCAGCGGGTGAAGTGGTTCACCGCGGCCTTGTACGCGGCGTACACCGGGTCGAGCGGGTAGCCGCGCATGCCCTCGACCGAGGAGACGTTCACCACGGACCCCGAGCCCCGTTCGGCCATGGCCGGCACGAACGTGCGGCAGCAGCGCAGGACGTGCAGGAAGTTGATGTCGGCGAGGTCGGTCCACTGCGACTCGTCGCTGCGCAGGAACGAGCTCGGGCGGACGTAGTGGCCGACGTTGTTCACGAGGATGTCGACGTGCTCCGCGGTCGCGCCGGCCACCCGCTCGATCTCGGCGATCTGGGCCGGATCCCGCACGTCGGCGACGACTGCAGTCGCGGCACCACCCGCGGCCAGGATGCCTTCGACCCGCCCGGTCGCGAGCACCTCGTCGATGTCGACGACGAGCACGTGGGCACCTGCTCCGGCGAGTGCGTCCGAGGCGGCTCCGCCGATCCCGCCACCCCCGCCGGTGACGATCGCCAGCCTTCCGCTCAGATCGATGGTCGACACCATGCCGCCTCAGAACCCGTAGACGCGTGCCGCGTTCCCACCGACGATGAGGTCGCGCTCGTCGTCCGGGATGCCGGCGAAGTTCTTCTCCACGATCGCCTGCGAGTTCGGCCACGACGTCGCCGGGTGCGGGAAGTCGGTCGACCACATGATCCGATCGACGCCGAGGTCGTGGCGATGCGCCAGGCCACGCGGGTCGTCGACGAACGTCAGGTACATCTGGCGGTGGAAGTAGAAGCTCGGCTTCTCGTCGAGCGCCGGGAAGTCGTACGGCCCCTCGGC
Source organism: Acidimicrobiia bacterium (assembly GCA_046598115.1). Lineage (GTDB taxonomy): Bacteria > Actinomycetota > Acidimicrobiia > IMCC26256 > PALSA-555 > DASUAO01. The sequence goes on from JBKJJI010000144.1 coordinate 3,846, forward strand.
GAACGAGTCGAGCAGGTCGAGGTAGAAGGGCACCCACCCGAGGCTCGGCTCGACGAGCACCACCTTCAGCTCGGGGAACCGGGCGAGGACGCCGGGGAGGATCCAGAACCCGATCGTCTCGGCGAGGCGCAGGCACGGCTGCGAGGTGAAGATCGCCTTCTGCGGCGTCGGGTCGCGCCGGAGGAGGTCGAAGAGCGACGCGACGAGCCCGAGGTGCTGGCTGATCGACATCCCCGTCTCGGAGATCGCCGCCCACACCGGGTCGTAGCGCTCGTCGTGGTACTCGGCGAGCCCGATCTCCGACGGAAAGGTCGGGATGTGCACGGCACGTGCACCCTCGGCCGCGAGCGCGTGCACCTGCTTGACCGCGAAATCGATGTCCATCAGCGGCACCTGGTACGCGGGGACGAGGCGGTCGGGGTCGGTCGAGGCGAAGTCGAGGAACACCCGGTTGAAGGCGTCGGACGCCTCCCGCCACCCGTCCTTCATGTAGGGGTAGTGACGGAACGCGCTCACCTCGCTGTAGAGGACCTCGGCCTCCACCCCGTCGCGGTCCATCGCCTCGAGGCGCTGCTTCGGCTCGTGGTAGCCGGGGTGCGTCATCGCCTCGTGGCTGAACCCGGCCGCGAGGACCTTGGGGTCGAGGCCACCCATCTCCTCGACGTGCGCCGCCGCGGACGCCGCGATCGCGTCGTCGAAGTCGCGGTGGAGTCTGGAAGGCATGTGCGCCTTGATCTGCTCCGGCACCATCTTCACGTGCGAGTCGACCGAGATGAGGCGGGTCATGGTTCCCTCCGTCGCGACATTGTAAGCACTATGTGAGTGTACCGCGCTCCCGTGGCGCGGCAACGGCTACCACCGGTCTCCCGGCCCCGCGAAGCGTTCGAGGAACAACCGCGCGGCCTTCGCCGAGGGCACCCGCGATCCCTTCACGGGGAGGACCTGGGAATACTGCCGACTCAACGCAAAGCCGCGGAGCGCATGAAACAGCGCTTCGTGGTCGGCGGGCGCCGCGTCGGGCCCGAGCGTCTCGACGAGGAGACGCTTGGTACTCGCCTCGGCCTGCACCGCGTTCCGCGTGACCTCGGCCATGACCTCGGCCGACGTGTCGGGATCGTGCTGGAGGTTGAGGACGATCTGGAGACGCACGAGGAACGTGGGGTTGTCGTAGAACTCGGCGAGCACCTCGTAGAGCGAGGCGACCCGCTCCGCGATCGTCTCTCCGACCACGTGCGCGGCGTCGATGGCGGTGACGAACCGGCGGTCGAGCTCCTCGACGACGGCGAGCAGCAACGCCTCCCGCGTCCCGAAGTGGTACTGGAGCGCGCCCCAGCTCACGTCGGCGCGGCGTGCGATCTCGTTCGTGCTGGAGCGGTAGAAGCCCACTTCGAGGATCGACGTGATCGCGGCCTCGATCAGGTGGTCACGCCCGCTCGGGTCGTTCGCGCCGCGCCGCCGACGTCGGCTCCGGTCCGGCGTGGGCTCCGCGCGCGATTCGGGCACCGTCATCCCCCCGTGTCCGCTTTGGTGGTGACCGGCGCGTCCAGGAGGACTCCTGCCTCGACGAGCTCGTCGACGTCTGCGTCCGTGTAGCCGACCTCGCGCAGCAGCTCCCGGCTGTGCTCGCCACACATGCACGGTCCGCGCTGCACCGTCGTCGGCGTCGCCGAGAGCTGGACGAGGAGGCCGGCGTCCTCGAACCGACCGACGGACCCGGCCCACGTCTGCGCGACGAGGTCGGTCTCGCGCGCGACGGGGTCGTCGAACAGGTTGCGGCAGAACTCCTCGTCGACGATCTCGGCAGGGACCCCGGCGCCGTCGAGCCGCTCGAACCAGGTTGCGGCCGGCTCCTCCCGGAAGCGCGCCTCGAGCGCAGCCGTGTCGCCTTCAAGATCCACTCCACCGAGATCCACACCACCAAGATCGGTGTCGGCAAGTGCCGCCGCGAGCGCTGCCCGCGCGTCGGTCTCCCCCGCGGCGACGAAGAGCCACCGCCCGTCGGCGCACTCGAACATCCGGTGCCACGGCGCGAGGCCGACCTGGTTGGCGTCGACGCGACCCCAGTCGGGCGCGGTGCCGTCGGCATGGATCCAGGCGTACGACGTGTGCAGGAGCTGCGCGTTCACGATCGACGTGCTCACGGCCTGGCCCTCGCCCGTCCGGTCCCGGTGGTACAGCGCGGCGGTGATCGCGATCGCTGCGAGCATGGCATTGCCGGTGTCGCCCATCCCCGACCGGCTCCACACCGGCGGGTTGCCGGCGTCGCACGCACCGTCCTCCCACTCGACACCCGTGAGCGCGGCTGCGGTCTGATCGGTGCCCGGGAGGTCCGAGCGTGGGCCCTTCTCGTATCCCCGCGTGTTGCAGTAGACGAGGCGCGGGTTGCGAGCCCGGAGGGTGGCGTCGTCAAGGCCGAGCCGTGCCGCCGCGCCGGGCCGCCAGTTGGTGGTGACGACATCGGCAGTGTCGATGATCCGGTCGAGTGCGGCCCGGGCCCTCGGGGCCTTCAGGTTCAGCGAGATGCTGCGCTTCCCCCGGTTGGTCCCGAGGCCCATGTGGGTGCCCGCCCAGAAGGTGTCGTGGAGCGCATGCACCTTGATGACGTCGGCGCCGACGTCATCAAGGTGCATGCGCTCCACGACACCTTCTGGGC
>JBKJJI010000210.1:0-6783 GCA_046598115.1 Acidimicrobiia bacterium
TGATGCGTCTCTCACCCGCCTATGGCGGGGTGAGAGACGCACGTCCGTGCTTCCGCCCTTTCTCGTGCGTCACGCATTGGTCAGGAACGCCGCGAGGATCTCCTCCTTGCGGGCGTCCCACTCCTCCAGGGTGATCGCGTAGCGCACATGGTCCTCCCAGATCCCCCGGATCTGGAGGAAACGCTCCGACACCCCCTCCTCGCGCAGGCCGAGCTTGTCGGCGACCTTCCGACTGCGGTCGTTGCGCGGCACGATCGCCGCCTCCACGCGATGCAGCCCGAGGTGCTCGAACGCGTAGCGCAGGACGACGGCGACGGCCTCGGGCATGTACCCGCGACCGGCGTGCACCTCGTCGACCCAGTACCCCACGTTCGCCGACTGGAACGGGCCACGCTGCACGCTCCCGAGGCTCACCTCGCCGATGAGCGGACCCTTGTCGCGCAGGAAGATCCCGAACCCGTACGCGGCGTCGAAGTGCCGCTGGCGGTCCCAGGACCCGCACCGCGACTTGAACGCGTCGGCGTCGGTCGACGGGTCGGGTGCGCCCGGCTCGCCGAGCGGCTCCCACGGCTCCAGCCACTCACGACTCCGGGTACGCACCTCGTGCCAGGCGTCCCAGTCGCTCGCCTTGAGCGACCGGAGCTCGACCCGCGGGCCTCGGAGCACCTCACCTCGGCGCATCGCGCGAAGGCTACCCATCACGGCGTACCCTCGCCGCGTGACCGACTCCAGCCCAGAGACGCCCACCGCGACCACCACCGCCATGACCAGTCCAGGCGGGGACGACGCCCCGCTCGTGTGGCTCGACCTCGAGATGACCGGCCTGGAGGTCGCGCGCCACGTCGTGGTCGAGGTGGCGCTGCTCGTCACCAACAACGACCTCGAGCCGCTCGACGACGGCATCGACATGGTCGTCCACCAGCCCCCCGAGGCGCTCGCGCAGATGGACGACTTCGTGCGCACGATGCACACGAAGTCCGGGCTGCTCACCGAGATCGAGGCGTCGACGATCTCGCTCGACGACGCCCAAGCCGCCGCGCTCGAGTACGTCCGCAGCCACGTCCCGGAGCCGCGCACCGCGCCGCTCTGCGGGAACTCGATCGGTGTCGATCGCCGCTTCATGCATGCGGGACTGCCCGAGCTCGACGAGTACCTGCACTACCGGAGCATCGACGTGTCGTCGCTGAAGGAGCTCTGCCGGCGCTGGTACCCGGCGGCATACAAGCGCCGCCCGGCCAAGCAGGAGGCCCACCGGGCACTCGGCGACGTGCTCGAGTCGATCGCCGAATTGCGGTACTACCGGGAGGCGATGCTGGCACCCGCTCCAGCGTCGGGCCCGGCGTCGGGCCCGGCCTAGAACGCGACGAGGACGGGCGACCAGCACTCGAGGAGCAGGCCGACCACCGGGCGCGCCGCCGGGCCGGCTGCGAGCCCTCGGGCGACGTCGGCGGCTGCCCGCGCGACATGGCGCACGTCATCCTCCGGCAGGCCGGTGCGGCTCCTGCTCGCCGCGACCTCCACGACCTTCACGGCCTCGGCCGCCCATCGGCCGGCCTCTCGGCTGCACCGACTGCGACGGGCGACCTTGTCGATGGCGATGGTCGCGCGCCACCAGTCGACCTCGTCGCACAGCGCCTCGGAGTCGAGGGCACGCGCGACCTTCTCGATGTCGGGCCCGGAGAGGCGACCCAACGCGGCGAGGAAGCGCCCGACCTCGGTGGTCTCGTCGTACACACCCTGGACAACGTCATCCATCGCGGGAGTCTTGACCCCCAACAGGGCGAAGTGGTGGATTTCCGCCTTGGTGGCCCCTCGGCGCCCGTGCGGCTCAGGCGATCGACCGGGCCAGCCCGTCGAGGATGTCGGCCTCCGACACGAGGATCTCGTCGATGTCGAGGACCCGGAACAGTGAGACCAGCACGATCACCCCGCCGACGATCACGTCGACCCGGCCCGAGTCGAGGCCGGGATTGTGGCGACGATCCTCGATCGGCTCGAGCGCGAGCGTGCGGAAGATGTCCTCGGCCGCGGCCCGGGTGAGCAGGAAGTGGTGGATCCGATCACGGTTGTAGTCCGCCAGGCCCTGCTCGATGGCGGCAACGGTCGTGACGGTCCCTGCCAGTCCGAGCACTGTCGCGGCGTCGCGCAGCTGCGGGATCGCACGGATCGTGTCGGCCAGCTCGTCGCGGACGGCGGACACCGCGTTCGAGAGCTCCTCGGGAGCGGGGGGATCGGACGCGAGCCACTGCTCGGTCACGCGCACGCAACCCATGTCGATCGAAACGGCGTGTTCGGGTGCGTCGGTGCCGACCACGAGCTCGGTCGACCCTCCACCGATGTCGACCACGAGGTACGGGGCAGGTGCGTGCAGGCCGGTCGTCGCGCCGAGGAACGAGAGCCGCGCCTCCTCGGCGCCCGAGAGCAGCTCGGGTGTCACGCCGAGCGCCTCGGTGGCTGCGTCGAAGAAGACGTCGCGGTTCTGGGCGTCGCGCGCGGCGCTCGTCGCGGTCGCCCGGACCGTCGTGACGTCGAGTGCGTCGAGCGCCTCCCGGTACTCCCGGAGCACCGCAACGGTCCGATCGATCGCGTCGGGCGCCAATGTGCGCGTGGCGTCGACTCCGGCACCGAGCCGGGTGATGGTCATCCGGCGGTCGAGCGTCGTCAGCGGAGCATCGGTACCCGCACCGGGCGCGATCTCCGCGACGAGCAGACGCACGGAGTTCGTACCGATGTCGACGGCCCCGACGCGGGTCACCGCGCCACCGGCGTCGCGAGCTGCGCCTCGACCCACCGGCCGACGGGATCGTCGCCACCGGCGAGATGCCAGGCGTAGTGCGCGTGGAGGCACTTGACGCCCTTCCGCGTCCCGCCGACTCCACCCGAGGGGCGGGGACCGGTATGGCCGCCCGAGATCACCGCGTCGCGTTCGGCCGCATGGCGGGCGTGGGCCGCGGCAAGCAGGTCGGCATCGACCGCCGCCGTGGCGGCCTTCACGCCCCCGGCCGCCTCGATCCGTGAGATCGCAGCGACGAGGTCGGGGGCGACCAGCCAGTAGCACGTCGGCATCGGGCGGCCGTCGTGGGTGAACGGTGCGTTGCGCAGCACGACCGGTGCGCCGACGCCGTCGCGCACGGCGACCTCGAAATCGGCGGCAGGCGAACGCCCGAGGAGCGCACGCACCGCTTCGACGTCCGACGCGGTGGCGGGTTCCATGGCACGAGTCTAGGAAGGCTCCGAACGTCGACTGCTTGCGCAGCGTCGAAGATCAGCCGGCAGGCGTCGGCGCGGTCGTGCTCGCCGTCGTCTCGGGCACGAGGACGTAGGGCGTCTCGTTCGGACGGAGCAGGCCGTACTGCTCGCGCGCGACCCGCTCGATCTCGGCGTCGGACGCGAGTCGGGAGCTCTCGTTCTCGAGGTTCCGCGTCTCGCGCTCGAGCACCTGAAGCCGCGTCTCGGCGGCGGAGAGCTCCGTGCGCTGACGCAGGTAGGTGCGCGTCGGGTAGACGAACGCGACGACGAAGCCCGCGAAGAGCACGGCGAACACCAACGTCGCGATGCGGGAACGGCGACGACGAGTCTCCGGTGAGGCGCGGCGGCGCGGCGGCGGCGCGGGAGCGGTACTCGTGGCCTGGACCGACCGAGGCTGCGCAGCGCGCTTGGGTCGGGTCCCGGCGACGGTCCGCGTCGCGGTGCCCTTGGGGCGTCGGGTGCCGGCGACCGTCGAGCCCGCACGCCGCGTCGTGCGTGCCGACGAGCCGCTCGACGCGCGCGTCGTCGCACGGACGGGGGCGACCCGCTCGCGTGTGGGGCGCTCACGACGCCGTCGCTCAGTCACGGGTGTCTCCTGACGGACGGGCGCCGGCGAGCGCCGCGCCCCCCAGGTAGGCCGCGTTGGCGGCGAGGTGCTCCTCGATGCGGAGGAGCTGGTTGTACTTGGCCACCCGGTCGCTGCGCGCCGGCGCACCCGTCTTGATCATCCCGCAGTTGGTAGCGACGGCGAGGTCGGCGATCGTGGAGTCTTCGGTCTCACCGCTGCGGTGCGACATCACCGACGTGTATCCGTGGCGCAGACCGAGGGCCATCGTGTCGAGGGTCTCGGTGAGCGTCCCGATCTGGTTGACCTTCACGAGGATCGAGTTCGCGGCGCCGCGATCGATCCCCACCTGCACCCGCTCGGGGTTGGTCACGAAGTTGTCGTCGCCGACGAGCTGCACCCGAGCGCCGAGGCGCTCGGTGAGCGCGACCCAGCCGTCCCAGTCGTCCTCTGCCATGCCGTCCTCGATGGAGACGATCGGGTACCGGTCGCAGAGGTCGGCGAGCAGGTCGACGAGCTCGTCGGCGCCATACTCCTTGCCCTCGCCAGCGAACCGGTAGCGCCCATCGGCGTACAGCTCGGTCGCGGCGACGTCGAGGGCGATGGAGAGGTCGGCGCCGGGGCGATACCCGGCCCGCTCGACGCACTCGACGAGCAGCTCGAGGGCCGTCTCGTTCGACGGGAGGTCGGGGGCGAACCCGCCCTCGTCGCCGAGCGCAGTGTTCAGCGACCGCTCGCGCAACAGCTCCTTCAACGCGTGGTAGCACTCGGCACCCCAGCGGAGCGCCTCCGAGAAGCTCGCGGCGCCGGTGGGCGCGAGCATGTACTCCTGGATGTCGACGTTCGAGTCGGCGTGCGCGCCGCCGTTCAGCACGTTGAGGAGCGGCATCGGCAACACGTGGGCGTTGGCACCGCCGACGTAGCGGTAGAGGGGAAGGTCGCACTCGTCGGCGGCTGCCTTCGCCACCGCGAGCGACACGCCGAGGATCGCGTTGGCCCCGAGGCGAGCCTTGTTGGGGGTGCCGTCGAGCATGCAGAGCTCTTCGTCGAGGAGGCGCTGGTCGTCGGCGTCGAGTCCCACGACCACGTCGGCGATCTCGGTGTTCACGTGTTGGACCGCGGTGCGCACGCCCTTGCCGCCGTAGCGGTCGCCGCCGTCGCGCAGCTCGACCGCCTCGTGGGCGCCCGTGCTCGCACCGCTGGGGACCGCGGCTCGACCCCGTGCACCCGACGACAGCACAGCCTCGACCTCGACCGTAGGGTTACCCCGCGAGTCGAGGACCTCCCTGGCGATGATCTCGGCGATGTCGGACACGGTCGTGGGGATCCCTTCCGAAATGGTGCGGGGACTGGCCTGTTGCTCGTGTGGCCAGTGTGAAAAGTGGGGGTTGGTCACAGTAGTCCTGGCTCCCCCGGAAGAAAAGGGGTCAATTTCGTCCGAGAAACCCTTGTAGGACAAGGGTGTCGGGCCGCGGGACCACCGATTCGTCCCTACACTGGCCTCGTGACCACCACCGAGCCCGAGCTGTTCCTCAACCCCTTCGAGGACGGGTTCTTCGACGACCCGTACGACCAGTACCGGCGCCTCCGCGAGTCCGTCCCCATCCACGAGAGCCCCCTCGGGCCATGGACGCTCCTTCGCTACGAGGACTGCTCCCGGTTGCTGCGCAACCCGACGACCTCGGTCGAGGACGTCAACCTCGCATCGGAGAACGAGCGGCGCGCGATGTTCACCGCCGCGGGGTACGACCGGCCCGACCGCGGGTCGCTCGCGATCCTCAACCTCGACCCGCCCGACCACACCCGGATCCGGCGGCTGATGCAGAAGGCGTTCACGCCGCGTCGGGTCGAGGCGCTCAACGAACGGGTGCAGGTGCTCGTCGACGAGGCACTCGACGAGATCGCGCCCAACGGCCAGATGGACGTGATCGCCGACCTCGCCTTCCCCCTCCCCTTCGCCGTGATCTCCGAGATGCTCGGGATGCCCGAAGCCGATCGCCACCAGCTCCGCGCGTGGTCGCACACGATGGTGCGCGCCCTGGAGCCGACGCTGACGCCCGACGACGTTCCCGAGCTCATGGAAGCCTCCGACAACATGCTCGAGCACGTGCGGCGCGCGATCGAGTGGAAGCGCAAGGAGCCGGCCGACGACCTCCTGAGTGCGCTCATCGCGGCCGAGGAGGAGGGTGATCGCCTCTCCACCGAGGAGCTCATCGCCCAGGTGGTGCTGCTGTTCATCGCCGGCCACGAGACGACGGTCAACCTCATCGGGAACGGCATGCTCGCGCTGCTGCGCAACCCCGACCAGCTCGCACTGCTGCGCAGCACCCCTGAGCTGATCGGCAACGCGGTGGAAGAGCTCCTCCGTTTCGACTCACCGGTGCAGTTCACCCGGCGGATCGCGATGGCGCCCCTCGAGCTGGGCGACGGTGTGACGGTCGAGCCGGGCTCGTTCATCTTCACGATCCTGGGGGCAGCGAACCACGACCCCGAGCACTTCGGCCCCGACGCCGACCGCCTCGACCTCAACCGCCGCAACGCCCCGCATCACCTCTCGTTCGGCGGTGGCATCCACCACTGCCTCGGTGCGGTGCTGGCCCGCGCCGAGGCCCGCGTGGCGATCGGCACCCTCGTGCAGCGGTTCCCCGAGCTGGCGCTCGCGTCGGACGACACGCCGGCGTGGAACGGCCGAATCGTCCTCCGCGGCCTCGACGCCCTCCCCGTCACCCTCTGACCGAGGCCCAGAGGGACTCGACGTCGGCGTCGGACATCGTGTGGAGGTCGAGGCCACCATCTGCGGCGGCCCGCTCCATCGCCTCGAAGCGTTCCTTGAAGCGTGCGGACCATCCCCGCAGCGACGACTCGGCGTCGATCCCCTCCGTCCGGGCGAACGCGACTGCCGCGGCGAGCAGATCGCCGAGCGCGTGCTCGGCCTCGGCGCCCGCTCCCCCGCGCAGCCGCTCGACCGC
>JBKJJI010000289.1:0-3081 GCA_046598115.1 Acidimicrobiia bacterium
CCAACGGCCACGACTGCAGCAGCTGGGCCGGTGCCGAGGGCATGGTCAACCAGGCGATCGAGACCTTCGGTGGCCTCGACGTGCTCGTCAACAACGCGGGGATCTTGCGCGACAAGATGAGCTTCAACATGACCGAGGCCGAGTGGGACTCGGTCATCCAGGTCCACCTGAAGGGCCACTTCGCCCCTTCGCACTTCGCCGGCGGGTACTGGCGCCAGAAGTCGAAGGACAGCGGCGAGTCGGTGAACGCCAAGATCGTGAACACCGCGTCCGAGTCCGGCCTCTACGGGAACGCGGGGCAGGCCAACTACGCCGCCGCCAAGGCCGGGATCGCCGCACTCACGATCGTGCTCGCCCGTGAGCTCGAGCGCTTCGGCGTACGCGCGAACGCCATCGCCCCCGTCGCGCTCACCCGCCTCACCGAGGACCTCATGGGGGGCGGCGCCGATGAGGCCGCGAAGGCCAAGCTCGACCCCACCAACGTCGCCGCCGCGGTGGGTTGGCTGGCGTCGGACCTCTCCGAGGGCGTGACGGGGCAGGTCGTGAAGATCCAGGGCGGCATCGCGCAGATCGTGCAGGGCTGGCGCCCGATCACCCAGATCACGAGCGACGACGCGTGGACGATCGAATCGATCGCCGCGGGACGGGACCAGCTGTTCGCGAAGTCCGACCCCGGCGTCCCCCCGTTCTTCCTGCAGTTCGAGGGCTAGACCCGTGCAGCTCGGGTGGGGGCCCGAGGAGATCGCGTTCCGGGACGAGCTCGTCGCGTTCCTCGACGAGCACGCGCCGCCCGAGGCGCTCGCGGGCCGCGACATGATGGACAGCGGCGCCGACGCGCAGGACGAGATCGTGCCCGACTGGTCGCGCGCCTGGCAGGCCAAGCTCTTCGACCACGGGTGGATGATCCCCGGCTACCCGCCCGAGCTCGGCGGCCGGAACGCGACGCCCGTGCAGACGCTCATCTACCTGGAGGAGATGTCGCGACGGCGCATCCCGCGCGCCATGCACTTCCCGGGATACGCGATCGTCGCCCCCAGCCTCCTCGAGTTCGGGAACGAGGCGCAGCAGGCGCTCGTGCCGGCGGCGATCCGCGGCGACACGATCTGGTGCATCGGGATGAGCGAGCCGAACGCCGGGTCGGACCTCGCCGGACTGCAGACCCGCGCCGTCCTCGACGGCGACCGCTTCATCGTGAACGGCCAGAAGGTCTGGACGAGCTACGCGACGATCGCGCAGAAGTGCTGCGTGTACGTGCGCACGGATCCTGACGTCCCGAAGCACAAGGGCATCAGCCTCCTCATCGTCGACATGGATACGCCCGGCATCGAGGTGCGGCCGTTGCGGCACCTCACCGGCGCGGCCCACTTCGCCGAGGTGTTCTTCACTGATGTCGAGGTCCCCGTGGAGAACCTCGTCGGCGACCTCGACGGCGGATGGCGCATCACCCAGGGGTCCCTCGCGCACGAGCGCGCGGGGCTGTGGGTCGAAGGGGTCTCGCGGCTCGAGTCGACCGTCGAGAACCTCGTCGACCTCGCCCAGCGGCACGGCCTCGGCGACGACGCCGGCGTCCGACGCCGAGTGGCCGCGATATACGAGCAGGCCGCGTCGCTGCGCGCGCTCGGCTACAAGGGGTTCGCGAGCTTCGCCCAGGGATCGTCGGCACCCGAGCACTCGTACATGAAGATGGCGACCAGCGAGCTCGGCAAGGCGTCGTACGAGCTCGGGATGGAGCTGCAGGGCGCCTACGCCGTGGTCCGGGACCCCGAACGGGGCGAGGAGCAGGGCCGTTGGGTCGACATGTTCCTCCTGAGCTTCGCGAACACGGTCGCGGGCGGATCGTCGGAGATCCAGCGCAACATCATCGCCCAACGCATCCTCGGGCTCCCCCGCGCATGAGGCCCGGCCGCGCCATGACGATCGACAACGCATGAACTTCGCCCTGAGCGACGACCAGCAGCTCCTGCGCGACACCGCTCGCACGATGCTCGGCAAGGAGTGCCCCACCTCCGTGCTGCGCGCGCACATCGACGATCCCGCCGCTGCCGACCCGCTCTGGGGGCACCTGCGCGACTTCGCCGCGATCGGCGGCGGTCCGTGCACCGATCTGTGCCTCTTCCTGGAGGAGCTCGGCTACGTGGCCGCCCCGGGGCCCTTCCTGCCGACGGTGGCGCTCGCGATCCCGACGCTCGCAGCCACAGGCGCGGCGAACGGCACGCTCGTCGAGACCCTGCTCGAGGGTGGGGCGACCGCGACGGTCGCGCTCGCCGGCGCCGACGGGAGCTGGCGACCCAACACCGAGCCGACGAAGACGTTCGTGGCCGAGGCCGACCGCGTCGACTGGATCGTTGTCGTGGATGCGACCGCCGACGGCGGTGCCTCGATCCGCGCGGTCGCGCCCGGAGACGCCGCGCTGCACCAGGTCAAGACGATCGACTTCTCGCGCCGGATGTTCGAAGTCACCGCCCCTCCCGGCGACGGCGCCGCAGTGACGCCCGACACGATCGAGGCCGTGCTCGTACGCATGACGGTGGCGGCGGCGGCCGAGCTGGTCGGCACCGCTCGGCGCTCGTTCGACATGACGCTCGCCTACGCCAAGGAGCGCGTCCAGTTCGACGTGCCCATCGGGTCGTTCCAGGCGATCCAGCACCGCCTCGCCGAGTGCTCGCTCGGCGTGGAACGTGCGATCGCCGCGGTCCAGTACGCCGCGCTCGCCGTCGACGGCGACGACCCGGACCGGTTCCGGGCCGCGCACGTCGCGAAGGCAGCCGCCGGCAGCGCCGCGACGCGCGCCGCCAAGGACGCCCAGCAGGTGCACGGTGGCATCGGGTACACGTGGGAGCACGACACCCACCTGTTCACTCGCCACGCCTACGGCTCGGAGCACTGGCTCGGCACGACGGCATGGCACCACGACCGCCTCGCCGAGCTCCTCTTCGACTGAGCCCTCCCGTCCGCCGTGCCGTCCGCCGTGCCATGCGCCGTGCCATGCGCCGTGCCAGGCGGAGGACGCGCGCCAGGATCAGATGATGCGGCTCGCGCGTCCCGCCCAGTGCGACTCGCGCAGCACGCGCTTGAGCACCT
>JBKJJI010000322.1:0-2885 GCA_046598115.1 Acidimicrobiia bacterium
TCGGTGATCCCGACCTCGACCGACCGGGAGGCGGGCGACCTCGCAGCCCGGGGGCTCGGCCAGCTCTTCGACTGGGCGACCAACGCCTACGACGTCGTCGTCGTGGACTCGCCGCCCCTGTTCGGCAACGACATCGGGCCGACGATCGCAACGCTCGCCGACGCGGTCATGCTCGTCGTACGCCGGGGGACGAACTTGCGGACGGTCGAGGAGTCGGTCGCCATCCTGCGCTCCCTCGAGGCCGAGATCGTCGGCGTGGTCGCGAACGGGACCCCGAGCCCCGAGCAGAGCTACTACGCCTGAGGGGTCGTCCCCCAATGGGTCAGGCGACAGGTCCGGCGACGAATCCGGCGACGAGCCGGGTGACGAGGTCGGCGAAGCGGTCGCCCCATCGCCGCTGGTCGAACCGGGTCTCGGCGCGGACCCGCCCGCGTCGGCCCTCGACGGACGCGCGTTGGGGGTCGAGGAGCCGGCGGGCCAGGGCTTCGCCGAACGCGGGAGCATCCGCGATCGGCACGATCGCGCCCGCCGGGTCGGCGACGTCACCGATCTCCTCGCGGGCCCCGTCGACGTCGGTGGCCACCACGCTCCGACCGACCGCGAGTGCTTCGAGCACCGAGAGCGACATCCCTTCGGAGTGCGACGGCAGGGCGACGACATCGCTCGCGGCGAGCCACGGCCGCACGTCGCTCACCTCACCGACGAACCGGACGCCCACCTGCGAGCGAGCCTCCAGGGTCGCCCGCAGCGGCCCGTCGCCGACGAGCGCGAGCGACGCGTCGCCGACCTGCTCGCGTACGCGGGGCCAGGCGTCGAGCAGCACGTCGTGACCTTTCTCCCCGGTCATCCGTGCGATGCAGAGGACGAGTGGGCGCTCGTCGAGCCCGAGCGCGCGGCGCGCGGCGACGCGGGCGGCATCGTCGGCGTAGGCGAACCGCTCGGTGTCGACGGAGTTCTGGACGACGTGGGACGTCGCGTCGATCCCGGCGACTGCACCTCGCCGACGCTCGGCTTCGCTGACGTTCACGATCTCGGCCCAGCGCGCCGCGAACCGCTCCCACCGCAGCGCCGCGGCGGCCCGGACCCCGTCGATCACCTGGAAGGACCAGCCGTGGGGTTGGAAGATCGTGGGGCGCGATCCCCGGAGCGCGAGGCGACCGGCGAGGCCGGCCTTCGAGGAGTGCAGGTGCACGAGGTCGGGGGCGACGTCGTCGATCACGCGTGCGAGACGTCGGATCTCGCCCGGCACGGAGGGCCCCGGGTTGCCGACGGCCTCCCAGGGCGCGACCCGAGCGCCGAAGGACTCCGCTCGCGGGAGCAGGGGCCCGGTGGCCGGGCCCGCGACGGTGATGTCCCAGCCGCGCGCGACCTGGTCCTTCACCAGCTGGTGCACGACCGTCGCGGCGCCGCCGTCGATCGGCTCGCACACGTGGAGCACGCGAGGGCTCACCGGTCGTCCCCGCGTCGGAGCCGACCGCGGAGGCCGCGAGCTCCGGCCTCCAGCGATCGAAGGCGACCGCTCGACAACGCGAGGAGGCGCCCGGCCGGCACCACCCCGCTCGCGAGCGCGGTCTTCCAGTCGTAGACCCCGCGCATGAAGTCGTACTCGCGGCACCCTTCGCGCGCGAGCGCTCGCTCCACCGTGGCGGCGAGCAGGAGGCGTCCGGGCGACGCTTCGGCCCAGGCCGGGTCGAAGCTGGTCTGCCAGAGCCGGTACGCCGACCCGTCGGCGAGACAGATCGCGTAGCCGGCGCACCGGTCGTCGATGCGGAGGACGGCGATCTCGACCTCGGACCGCCGCGCGTGGTCGGTGAGCGCGCGCCGGACGAAGGCGCCGAACTCGGGCTGGTCGAGCTCGGTGCCGCGTGGGAGTGCGGCGTCCCGCTGCTTCCGGACCACGTCGAGCTGCGGGAGGACGTCGGCGACGGCGCCCGGCTCGGACACGAACGACAGGATCACGTGGCCGGACCCCTCGAGCTGGCGCCAGCCCCTGCGGAGGTTCTTGCGGTACCCCGTGCTGGCGACGTCGTCGATCGTGGCACCGGGAGCGATCGTCAGCACGGGTGATCCGTCGCCCGGGCCCAGCTCGGCGTGGGGCCACGCGTTCGCGATCCGGGCCGCCACAGGGTCGCCGTCGGGGATCTGCCCGAGCACGAGGCGCCACGGGCCCCGCAGCCCGACGAGCCCCTCGATGCAGGCCGTGGCGAGGGCCTCGACGGCCTGCTCGTCGCGCGCCGGCAGACGGATCGCGTCGCTCGGGCCGTACCCCATCGGGACGATCTCGGTGTGACCGAGCCGGCGCCGCCGGGCGAGGAGGGCCGCCCCGTCGATCCGCTCCCCGTGCGAGACCGTGATCGCCCACGGCTCGAAGCCCGTGAACGACCGCGCCCAGGCGTCGAGCCAGGGGCGTCGGAACGTGATCGGTGCATCGGTCGCGTCGAGGAGGTCGTCGAGCCGGGGTCCGAGGTCGGTGAGGACCGAGGGGCCGCGCGCGCTCGCAGTGTGGAGCTCGTCGTCGCGGCGGGCGCGATCCGCGAGTTCCATGAGCGACGAACCTACCCTGGGTCCGGACGACGCACGCGCACGGACTGGAGCCCGCGAGGCATGGCGCTTGGCATGAGCGGGAGCTCGGCGAGGATGGTGACCGCGCCCCGCGCGGCGGCCGGGGCTGTGGCGCTCGCCGGGGCGGCCGCGCTCACCGGCGTGGCCTTCGGTGCGCTCGGTGCGGCGGGCGGCGCCTGGACGATCGTGGCCGTCCCCGCCCTGGCGCTCTGGCTCGCAGCGGCGCTGGCGCGGCCCGTGTGGTCGATCGTGCTCGTGTTCGTGTCGCTCCCGATCGCGCTCACGAACGTCCCGATCGGCTCACTCCAGGTCGTCGACATCGT
>JBKJJI010000425.1:0-4605 GCA_046598115.1 Acidimicrobiia bacterium
CTCGGCGACGATGTTCACGGGTCTGCCCGTCGCGTCGTGGAACGCTTCGATCTGGCCACCCATCGCGCGCTCCCTGAGCTGGCGCGCGCGATGCGTCGCCAGATCGAAGCGTTCCACGACGCGACGGGCAGACCCGTGAACATCGTCGCCGAGAGCGAGGGCGCGCTCGTCGCCCAGACCTATCTGGCGACGACACCGGGCGCGCCGGTCGACGCCCTCGTGCTGCTCAGTCCGCTGCTCGCGCCGGGCCGGGTGTCGTACCCGCCGCTCGGTGAGGACGGGTGGGGGGTCGTGTCGGGGACGATCCTCGGTGCCGTGGCCACCGCGGTCGGCGCGGTCGGACCCGTCGACGTCTCGGCCGACACGCCGCTGTTCCGATCGATCGTCGCGCGCGGTCCCGCCCTCGGCGCCCTGCTGGCGTGTCCGGCGCCGGGCGTGCGTGGCTACGCGGTGCTCCCCGTCGACGCGGGGGTGGCGGCACCCGCGCCAGTCGACGTGGGGTACCGCTTCGAGGTCGTGCCCGCACTCCACGGTGGGCTCCTCGGCGACGCGACGAGCGCCCGCCACGTGGAGCGGGTGCTCGCCGGGCGCGCGGTTCCCGCACGCTCGGGCCCGTGGCAGGCGATCGGGGACGGCGTCGCGGCGCTGGCCGCACCCTGGCAGGCTCCCGACCTCGAGGCGTCGGTCCTGCGCAAGTGGCGTGACCTCCCCGAGCCCCGAGATTGCGTGGCGGTGCGGCGTTCGCTGCGTGCGTGGGTCGATGTCAGAACAAGAAGCGGCTGATCGCCTCGACGACGCAGGCCGGCTTGTCGCTTCCTTCGATCTCGACGGTGTTGCGGGTCGTGACCTGGACCCCGCCGGGCACGTCGGCGACCTCGATGATCTCGCAGCCCATCCGGACTCGCGAGTCGACGGGGACCGGTGCGGGGAACCGCACCTTGTTCGCGCCGTAGTTCACGCCGGCGGTCGCGGTCGGGACCCGGAGGAGCTCCGGCAGGAACAGGTTCGTGATGGAGAGCGTGAGGTACCCGTGCGCGATCGTCGCGCCGAACGGACCCTCCTTGGCGCGCTCGGGGTCGACGTGGATCCACTGGTGGTCGCCTGTCGCAGCGGCGAACGTGTTGATGCGCTCCTGGTCGATCACCACCCAGTCGCTGTGCCCGAGGTGGGTGCCGACAGCGTCACGCAGCTCGTCGGCCGAACGGAACTCGCGTCGAGGCTCTGCCATGTCGGCATCGTAGGAGTCCGGCGGCTGCGATTACGCTCCGAAACCGGTGGACCTTCGCTTCTCCGACGTCGACGAGGCCTTTCGCGCCGAGGCGCGCGCGTGGCTCACCGAGCAGCTCACCGGGGAGTTCGCCGGGGTGCGCGGTCGGGGTGGGCCGGGCGACGAGCACGAGCTCGTCGAGGAGCGGACCGCCTGGGAGCAGGCGCTCGGCGCCGCGGGATGGATCGGGATCGGCTGGCCCCGCGAGTACGGCGGCCGGGGGCTGTCCCTCACCCAGCAGGTGATCTTCTACGAAGAGTACGCACGGGCGCATGGCCCCGGGCGGGTGGGCATCGTGGGGGAGGGCCTCCTCGGCCCCACGATCATCGCGTTCGGGACCGACGACCAGAAGCGCCGCTTCCTTCCCGGGATCCTCGCCGGCACCGATATCTGGTGCCAGGGGTACTCAGAGCCCGACGCCGGGTCCGACCTCGCGAACGTCGCGACCCGCGCGTCCCTCGACGGCGACGGGTGGGTCATCGACGGCCAGAAGGTCTGGACATCGCTCGCGACCTGGGCCGACTGGTGCTTCGTGCTCTGTCGCACGAACCGCGACGCGCCGAAGCACCGGGGCATCTCGTACCTGCTCGTCGAGATGGACCAGCCAGGGATCGAGATCCGGCCCATCGCCCAGATCACCGGGACCTCGGAGTTCAACGAGGTGTTCTTCGACGGTGCCCGCACCGGCGCCGAGAACGTCGTCGGGGACGTCAACGACGGTTGGCGGGTGGCGATGGGGACGCTCGCGTTCGAGCGGGGTGCTTCGACGTTGGGTCAGCAGCTCGACTTCGAGAACGAGCTACACGCGATCCTGGAGGCTGCGAAGAAGTATGGACGTGGTGACGATCCGGTGCTGCGCCAGCGTCTTGCCGACGCGTGGATCGCCCTGCGGGTGATGCGGTACAACGCGCTGCGATCGTTGAGCGCGCTCGAGCAGGGCGAGATGACCGCGCTCACCAGCGTGCACAAGCTGTACTGGGCCACCCTGCACCGGGCGATGGGAGAGCTGGCGCTCGACGTGCTCGGACCCGATGCCGAGATCGCCGACGGCGCGCCGTACGACCTCACCCCGTTCCAGCGGTTGTTCCTCTACTCGCGGGCCGACACGATCTACGGCGGCGCGAACGAGATTCAGCGCAACGTGATCGGGGAACGCGCCCTGGGGCTGCCGAAGGAGCCGAAATGACCGACCGCACCGCCAGCGACACGTCTCCTGGGCCTCCCGTCGAACCGGCACCCCACGGCTTGCTCGTCGACAAGACCGTGGTCGTGACCGCTGCGGCCGGGACCGGGATCGGCTTCGCCGTCGCCAAACGCGCCGCGGACGAAGGCGCGCGCGTCGTCATCAGCGACCACCACGAGCGTCGGCTCGGTGAGGCTGCGGATCGACTCACCGAGCTCACCGGCGCGACGCCGGTCTCCGTCGTATGCGACGTGACCGTCGAGTCGCACGTCGAGGCGCTCGTCGCGGCTGCGGTCGAGGCCCACGGTGCCATCGACGTGATGGTGAACAACGCAGGGCTCGGTGGGACGGTCGACCTTGTCGAGATGACCGACGAGCAGTGGCACCAGGTGCTCGACGTGACCCTGAACGGCACCTTTCGGTGCACCCGCGCCGCGCTCCGTCACATGATGACGCGCGGTTCGGGCGTCGTGGTCAACAACGCGTCGGTGCTCGGATGGCGGGCCCAGCGGGGTCAGGCGCACTACGCGGCGGCGAAAGCCGGCGTGATGGCGCTCACGCGCTGTGCGGCCGTGGAGGCGGCCCCGCACGGGGTCCGGGTCAACGCGGTCGCTCCGAGCCTCGCGATGCACCCCTTCCTCGCGAAGGTCACGAGCGACGAGCTCCTCGACGAGCTCACCGAGCGGGAGGCGTTCGGGCGGGCAGCCGAGCCCTGGGAGATCGCGAACGTCGTGGTGTTCCTCGCGAGCGACTACTCGACCTACATGACCGGCGAGGTCGTCTCCGTGAGCAGCCAGCGCGCCTAGAGGACCCGTCGCCCTCAGGATCCGCCGCGCAGAGAGAGCGCGGCGACGGGGTGGGCTCGGTCAGACTGTCCCGATGAGCGAATGGCTCGTGCCCGTGTCGCAGTGGGTGCGTTTCGTGGGCCGCGGAGGCCGGGCAGTGGAGTCGTCATTCGCCGCGGTGCAGGCCGAGGCGCTCACCGGCCAGCTCGATCGCATCGTGTGCGAGGTGCGAGGACCGCTCGTCGACACCCGGGCCGGCGATCTCGTCTGGTGCTTCGTGCCCGACGGCGACATCGGTGTGGTCGCCGTCGGTCGTGCGAAAGCGCCCACGAAGGAGAAGCAGCCGTCCTTCACGGTGACGGTCGACCGCGCTCGGAGCCGGATCCTCGCCGCCGATCCGCTGCCCGCGCCGACGATCCGCCGTTGGGTCCCCGAGCTCCGACAGGGTTCCGTGCGGCTCGATCCCCGGCCTCGCGCGCTCGCGGTGCTCGACGGGTGGCTCCGGGAACGCAACGGCCGCGACGTGGAGATGCTCGCGTCCCTCCCCGCATCGCCGTGGCGGCGCACCGCCGCCCGTGGCGAGAAGGGACTCGCCCTCGCGGCGCACGACGTCGTTGGTCCGATCTCGCGCATGCTGCGCTCGCAGGACTTCGCGCTCGGGCTCGGGAAGGGGCAGGCCGCATCGCCAGGCGACGAGCCCCGGATCATCGCCCGGAGGGTGCGCGACGTCGTCGTGCTCGACGTGTGCCGCATCTCCACCGGTCGGGGACGGCCCGAGTCGCTCGCCGCGATCGGCCCGCTGCTCGAGACGAAGTGGCGGCTCGAGCGCGCCCGTCGCGACGAGCGCCTGCGGGTGACCCCGTGGGTGGCGTTCTCGGCGCGTCCCGACGCCGAGGTGGTGGCCTTCATCGAGGAGTCGGGCCTGCTCGTGAGCTGGACCCGGGCCGGCGGCATCGTCGAGCTGACCGACCGCTCCAAGCAACGCTGGTACCAGTACCTTGGCGTCCGCTGACAACACCCCTTCTTGATGCGTCTCTCACCCGCCTCTGGCGGGGTGCCAGAGCGGCGTGGGCGACGCACGTCCGAGAACTCGGCCTCGCGGCTACTCGCCCGTGTGCTTCGCGGCGTCGCGGTAGCTGGGGGCCTCGCCGCCGCCGTGCACGACGATCTGCTCCCCGGTGACGTAGCGGGCAAGCGACGACGCGGCGAAGAGGCACACGTCGCCGATGTCGGACGGATCGGCGAGCCGACCGAGGGGAACGGTCGCGCCGACCGCGGCGATGCCTTCCTCGTCGCCGTAGTAGAGGTGCGCCTGCTCGGTGCGGACCATCCCTGCCGTCACGCACACGACCCGGACCTTGGGTGCGAAC
>JBKJJI010000171.1:0-3129 GCA_046598115.1 Acidimicrobiia bacterium
GTAGCGGTGTCGCTCGCGGTGCAGCAGCATCAGACCCAGCGCTTCCGCTTGAAGTAGAGGTACATCGGGACGCACAGCACGAGGATGACCGAGCCCACGGCCAGGAACCCCGACTCCCACGACAGCTCCGGCGCGTCGCGGAAGTTCATCCCGAGCACACCCGTGACGAGCGTCGCGACCAGGAAGATCGCGCCCCAGGCGGCGATCTTCTGCTGCACGAAGCTCATCCGGTTCGACGCGAGCGCAAGCTCGGCGTCGCGGAGGCTCGTGAGCACGTCGCGCTGGCTCTCGACGAAGTCGCCGACCCGTAGCACGTGGTCGGCGAGGTCCTGGAAGTGCGTGATGGCGCTGCCGTCGATGTACGGCACCTCCCGCCGGACGATCTCGGCGACGACATCGCGCAACGGGCTCGCGGCGCGCCGGAACCGGACGAGGGCCTTGCCGAGCGAGAACAGCTGCATCGGTCGAGGAGCGGTCCTGTCCTCGCCCCGTTCGTCGGCGAGCACGGCCTCTTCGACGTCGTCGAGCCGGTCGTCGACCTGCTCGACGACGATGAAGTACCGGTCGACGACCTCGTCGAGGAACGCCCAGAGCAGGAGCCCGACGGGTGCGTGTTCGTGGCGACCCAGCTGGAGCTCGAAGACTCGCCGGACATGGTCGATCGGGAACGCCCCCGGGTCGGCGTCGTCGGGCGACTGGCGGACCGACAGGAACCACGAGGCGCCGAGGACGATGTCGATCTCGCGGGTTCGGAGGCCGTCGTCGTGGAGGACGCAGTCGTAGACCGCCACATGGGAGTGCCCGTCGTAATGGGCGAGCTTGGTGCGCTGCCCGGCACTCGTGAGATCCTCGCGGGCGAAGTCGTTGACCTGGAGCACGTCGAGGATCGCGTGCAGCTTGTCGGTGCTGGGCGCCTCGCAGTCGATCCACACGACACCACCGTCGGCGGTCGCGTCGGCTGCGAGGTCGTCGATGGTCCGCGGTTCGGGCTCGGTCGAGCCAGGCGCGTACCGGAGGATCTCGATCACCTCCTGAGCCTAGGAGGTCGTTCTCCGGACCTCGGGTCGAACGGAGGGAACGTCGCCGACCCGCTTCCACGCAAGTCCGTCAGTCGACGACCTCGACGCGTAGCGCGACCCGCAGGCCGGCGAGCCAGGTCGGGACGTCGCGGTGGGAGAGAAGCGCTGCACAGGCATCGAGCAGCGAGAGAAAGCCGACCGATGTGCGGCCGTCGTGCACGAGGAGGACGCGGTGGCCGTGGCGCATCATCGTGTCGATGGCTTCGAGCGCACTGGCGCATGGGTCGACCGTCAACGGATCAGGAGTGGCGAAGGTAGCGACCCTGGCGGTCGGCGCATCGGCGCGCGCGACGGCCCGGACGATGTCGTGCTCGGTGAGAATGGCCCCGCGCGCTCCGACGAGGACGGCCGGGGCGTGCGTCCGCACCATCGCCTGCGCAGCCTCCTCCAACGTCGCGCGCTCGTGGAGTACGACGCTGGGGAGGAGGGGAA
Organism: Acidimicrobiia bacterium; assembly: GCA_046598115.1. Lineage (GTDB taxonomy): Bacteria > Actinomycetota > Acidimicrobiia > IMCC26256 > PALSA-555 > DASUAO01. Next base: position 1,512 of record JBKJJI010000171.1, read on the forward strand.
CGTCGCCGACCCGGACGGTCGGCGTGCCGCCGTGGCTCATCGCCGCGGTCCGTCGACGAACTCGGCTTCGAGCGCGACGGCGAGGTGCTGGAGGAACGCGCGCACGCCGGCTTCGACGACTCGGTGCATGACCACCATGGGGTCGGGGAGACCGGTCGACGATGGAGCCTCGTCGGGAGCATCGCCTCTACGATCAGGCGACGAGTCGCCCGACGAACCGGCCGCCTGGTAGCTGGCGGTGAGGACGAGCTCTGAGCGGCTGAGCCCGATCGGCGCGATCTCGAGATCCCCGCTGATCGGGGGGAACCATGTCGGGTCGACGACGTGGGACCACGAGATCGGGACCACGAGACCGTGCGCCCGCGAACGGACGGCGCCCCGTTCGAGACGAACGCCGGCCGGGGTGGTGTCGAGGCGAATGTCGGCGTTCGTGACGGCGCCGATGCCGTCGGTGGACCCGGCCAGCGCATGCGAGACCCTGGCCGCCTCGCCGACGGCTTCATCGACGATGGGATGGAGCCAGCGGGGGTCGCGGAGGAACTGCGGCGCCACGTGCTGGAACGGCCGTTCCACGTGGATGAAATCCCGCACGAACATGCCGGTCTCGTCCCTCCTCGATCGTGGCGGGCCGGGCTCCGTCGTCGCGTGCCGGGCCTGGTGCCAGTCTCGTCACGATCCCGCGTCGGGTGCCGAGTGGGCAGGGCCGAAGGTCCCGGGGTCGGCATGGCCAAGGCCCGGACCTCAGTCGGGCAGAGGGACCATCCAGGACACGGCCGTGCCGCCACCGTCGGCCGCCTCGATCGAGAACGTCCCGCCGCGCGCCTGGGCGCGGGCGGTGAGGTTCCCGAGGCCCCGTCCGCTGCCCGAGGTCGTGCCGGGTCCGCATCCGTCGTCGACGACGAGCACGGACAGGTGGTCGCCGGCGTGCACGGTCACGTCGACATGGTCGGCGCCGGCGTGGCGCACGACGTTCGCCAGGCTTTCACGCAGGACTGCGAGCAGGTCGTCGCCGAGGCTCGGCTCGATCGGGCCCGAGGCGCGGCCGTCGATCCGGCCGTCGATCCGGATGGTGGGCTCGATCCCGGCAGGCCGCACGATCTCGTCGATGACGCCGAGGAGCGACGCCGCGAGGAGCGGGCGCTCGGTCGGCCGTCGCTCGAGATCGAAGATGGTGCTGCGGATCTCCGCGATCACGCCGTCGAGATCGTCGACGGCCGAGGTGATCCGATGTCCGATGTCCGCCTCGGGGTCGACGAGGCGGACACTCCCCTGGAGCGACATCCCGGTGGCGAAGAGGCGCTGGATCACGTTGTCGTGCAGGTCGCGGGCGATTCGCTCCCGCTCCTCGAGCACGGCCAGCGCTTGCAGTCGGGAGTGGAGCCTCGCGTTCTCGATGGTCACGGCGGCGACCGCAGAGAGCGCCACGACGAGGTGCTCGTCGTCCTCGGTGAACTCGAGCGGCGCTTCGTTCGTGCCGATCTTGTCGCACAGGTAGAGGTTCCCGAAGACGTCGTCGCCGATCTGGATCGGTACGCCCAGGAACGTCTGCATCGGCGGGTGGTGGGGAGGGAACCCGACGCTGTCGATGTGTTGGCCCAGGTCGGCGAGACGAAGCGGC
>JBKJJI010000190.1:0-4122 GCA_046598115.1 Acidimicrobiia bacterium
CCCAGCGGCTGCGGCAAGACCACGACGCTGCGCCTGATCGCCGGGCTCGAGCGTCCCGACGAGGGCGAGATCGTCGTCGGCGGCAAGGTCGTGTCAAGCGCCGACCGCTTCGTCCCCGCCGAGCAGCGGCGGATCGGCATGGTCTTCCAGGACTACGCGCTCTTTCCGCACATGGACGTCGCCGGCAACGTCGGCTACGGCCTCGGCCGCAAGCCCGACGCCGGGCGGATCCGCGAGGCATTGGAGCTCGTCGGCCTGGCCGGCTCGGAGAAGCGTCCGGTGCACGAGCTGTCCGGTGGCCAGCAGCAGCGGGTCGCGCTCGCGCGGGCGCTCGCGCCGACGCCCGACCTCGTCCTGCTCGACGAGCCGTTCTCCAACCTCGACGCCGCGATGCGCGCCCAGGTGCGCGACGACGTGCGCCGGATCCTGGTCGCGGCCGGTGCGACGGCGGTCGTCGTCACCCACGACCAGGAAGAGGCCCTCAGCATCGCGGACCGGGTCGCCGTGATGCGCGCCGGTCGCGTCGTCCAGGTCGACACACCGGCAGGGGTGTACGCCGACCCGCAGGACCGGTTCGTCGCGTCCTTCGTCGGCAACGCCGACATCGTCCGCGGTCATGCCGACGGGCCGACCGTCGCCACGCCCTTCGGTGCGCTCCCACTCGCCCGGTCGGTGCCCACCGGGGCCGCCGACGTCGTGGTGCGACCCGAGCGCGTCCACCTGCGCCTCGACGGCGACGGCCACGCCCGGGTCGAGGGGATCGTCTATTTCGGGCACGACCAGGTCGTGTCAGTCGCCCTTGCCGACGGCTCCCGCGTCCACGCGCGGATGGCTCCCGGGCCGGCGTTCGAGACGGGTGACCGGGTCGATGTGTCCGTGAGCGGCCCGGTCCTCGCCTTCGCCGTCGACGCAGGTGCTGAGGAGCGTTCCTGAGGGAGTTACTAAGGGCAACTTGACCTAAGTAGCGCGCGATTGCTAGAACACCCCCATGACCCGATTCCCCGTCCTCACCCGCCGGGCCCGCACGCGGCCCCTCTTCGCCCCGCTCTGCGCGGCGCTGCTCGCCGCCTCCGGCCTCGTCGCCATCGTGACGACGCCGGCATCCGCGGCCGACGGCACGCTCACCGTCTACTCCGGTCGGACCGAGGAGCTCATCCAGCCCCTGCTGGACGAGTTCGCGGCCGACACCGGCATCGCGGTCGAGGTTCGCTACGGCGACTCGGCCGATCTTGCCCTCGTCATCGACGAGGAGGGGAAGGCATCCCCGGCGGATGTGTTCATCTCCCAGAGTCCCGGCGCCACCGGGTACCTCGACGGTGCCGACCGGCTCCGTACGATCGCCCCGTCGGTCCTCAAGCAGGTCGACTCGCAGTACCGGGCGTCCGACGGACGGTGGATCGGCGTGTCGGGCAGGGTGCGGGTCCTCGTCTACAACACCGACCTCGTGAAGAAGGCCGACCTCCCCGACTCGGTGCTCGACCTCACCAAGGCGAAGTACCGCGACCAGGTGGCCCTCGCGCCGAGCAACGGCTCGTTCCAGGACTTCGTCACCGCCATGCGCGAGCTCGAGGGCGAGAAGACGACGGCGAAGTGGCTCAACGGCATGGAGGCGAACGGCGCGAGCGCGTACGCCAGCAACTCGGCGATCGTCGAGGCCGTCGCCCGGGGCGAGGTCCCGATGGGGCTCGTGAACCACTACTACGCCGCGCTGGCGAAGGACACCGATCCCTCGGTCCCGATCGAGAACCACGTCTTCCCGAACCGCGACGTCGGCTCCGTCATCCTCGTGACCTCGGCCGCAGTGCTGAAGTCCACCGACGACCGCCCGCTCGCGGAGCGATTGGTGCGCTACCTGCTCTCGAAGTCGGCCCAGACCCACCTCGCCGAGGACGAGTTCGAGTACCCGCTCGCGAAGGGGATCAAGCCCCTCGGCGGGCTCCCGCCGCTCTCGACGATCGAGGCGCCCCGCCTCGACCTCGACACCCTGGGTGGCGGGCTGCTCAAGACGCGCGAGCTGATCGCGCAGAGCGGCCTCGAGCAGGCATGACCCCGGTGACGGATCGGTGAGCATCCCGGCGGTGGGCGTGGACGCACGCCCACCGCGGGCGCTCGTCGGCGCGGCGGCCCTCGTCGCGCTGCTCTTCGCGGGACCGCTCCTCTACCTGGCGGTCCGGGTCACCGGCCTCGGCGCCGATGCACTCGACGTCCTCGCCTCCGACGATGCGTCGGGTCCGCTGTTGCGAACCTTGCTGCTCGCGACCACGGTCTCGGCGGCGTGCGCCGCACTCGGCACCGGCCTCGCGTGGCTCGTCGTTCGCACCGACCTACCGGCGCGGCGGGTGCTGCGGGTGGTGCTGGTGCTCCCTCTCGTCATCCCGTCCTTCGTCGGCGCCGTCGCCCTCCAGGCCGCGTTCGCATCCGGTGGGCTCGTCGACCGGCTCGTGGGATTCGGCGCACCCCCCCGACTCGAGGGCTACTGGGCCGCGTTCGGGGTGCTGACCCTCCTCAGCTACCCGTATGTCTTCCTGCCGGTCGCCGCCCGGCTCGCGGCCCTCCCCCCGTCGCTGGAGGAGGCCGCTCGGTCGCTCGGGCGCCAGCCGCGCGAGGTGTTCCGCACGATCGTGCTGCCCCAGGCCCGGGGTGCGATCGCCGCCGGCACGCTCCTCACGTTCCTCTATTGCGTCAGCGAGTTCGGCGCGGTGTCGATCGTGCGCTACGACACGATCACCCTGCGGATCGAGGCGACGCGTCTGTTCGACCGCACGACGTCGTTGACCCTCAGCCTCCTGCTGGCGGTCGTCGCGCTCGCCGTCGTCGCGATGGAGCGGAAGCTCTCGCGCCGGCGGACGCAGATCGAGGCCGTGGCCGCCGGCCGACGGTCGCTGCACGTGCCGCTCGGCCGGTGGCGCGCCCCGGCCGCCGCCCTCGTCGCGGTGGTCCCGCTCGTCGCGGTCGTCGCGCCCGTCGCGGTCCTCGCCGAGTGGGCCGCACGGGGCGACGGCAGCCGCCTCGGTGGGGCAGGTTCCCTCGACGACCTCGTCACACCGGTCCTGCACACGACGGGGGTCTCGGTGGTGACGGCGCTCGTCGCCGTCGCGGCCGTCCTCCCGCTGGCGTACCTGACGGTCCGGCACCGGTCACGGATCGGCGGTGTCGTCAACGCGCTGGTCATCAGTGGCTTCGCCCTTCCCGGCCTCGTCATCGCGCTCGCGCTCGTGTTCTGGGTGCTCGGGACACCGGTCGTGCAGGGGCTCTACCAGTCCTTCGGGCTCCTCGTCTTCGCCTACGTCGTGCACTTCGGCGCCCAGGCCATGCGTGCGTCGCAGGTCGCGGTGGGCGGGCTCCCGCGGCGGGTCGAGGACGCGGCCCGCTCGCTCGGTGCCGGGCGGATGCGCCGCTTCCGGACCGTCGAGCTCCCGCTGATGGCCCCCGGCCTCGCCGCGGGCGGAGGGCTCGTGTTGCTGGCCACGATGAAGGAGCTCCCGGCGACCCTGCTCCTGGCTCCGATCGGCTTCGAGACGCTGGCGACCCGGGTGTGGAGCGCCACCGACAGCGGTTCCCTCGCCCGGGCGGGGCTGGCGTCCCTCGCGCTCGTGGCCCTGACCGCGGTGCTCACCTGGCTCGTCACCATCCGGCGCATGGATCGCGTCTGAGGGCCTGACCGGGCCACTGGATCCGGCCGGCGCCCGGCCTGGCGGCCATTTGCACTCGCGGGGCGAGAGTGCCAACATGGTTCTGGCACTCGCACCACTCGAGTGCCAGCACCAGTCCGAGCGTCACCCATACCCCAGGGAGTCAGACCGCGATGTCGAAGCAGATTGCGTACGCCGAGAACGCCCGCCGTTCTCTCGAAGCGGGCATGAACAAGCTCGCCGACGCCGTCCGAGTGACCCTCGGCCCCAAGGGCCGCAACGTCGTGCTCGAGAAGAAGTGGGGCGCGCCCACCATCACCAACGATGGTGTGAGCATCGCCAAGGAGATCGAGCTGGAGGACCCGTTCGAGAAGATCGGGGCCGAGCTCGTCAAGGAGGTCGCCAAGAAGACCGACGACGTCGCCGGTGATGGAACCACCACTGCCACCGTGCTCGCCCAGGCGCTCGTGCGCAGGCCCTCGCGCACGAG
>JBKJJI010000250.1:0-7673 GCA_046598115.1 Acidimicrobiia bacterium
CGGCCCCGACCTCGGCTTCCCCACCTCCTGGCCCCCACCCCCACCTCTTGACCACCCCCACCTCTTGATGCACGCGCGGTGGCGGGCGGGGATCCCTGGGATTGCGGGGTCCCGCCGGTACCGTCGTTGCATGTCCCTGTGCGCCCGTCCCGGTTGCTCGAACCCCGCGGTCGCGTCGTTCAACTTCGACGGGCTCGCCCGGGTCGTGTGGCTCGGCCCGCTCGCCGACGCCCGGGCCCACACGGCCGGCGACCTCTGCCGGCGGCACGCCGACCGCCTCACCCCACCGCGGCACTGGGAGCTGCGCGACCTCCGTCCTCCCGCCACGAGCGCCGGTGACGCTCCCGCTGCGCCGAGCCGATTCCTCGCGCCCGCCCCACCTCCGGCGATGCCGCTCCCGCTCGAGCCACGCCGCCCGGCCCGGGTGGTCGCCCCCGCCGCGACGATCACCCGGCGCGACCACGGCACCGCACCCGAAGCCCCCGAGCACAGCCCGCTGCTGGCTCGGGCGTTCCGCGCCGCCGGCTGAACCGAGCCCGAGCCGGGTCCCATGACCGACCTCGCCTGGACCGACGCGACCGGACAGGCCGAGCTGGTCCGCACGGGTGCCGCGACACCAGCCGAGCTCGTCGATGCCGCGCTCACGCGCATCGCAACCCTGAACCCCACGCTCAACGCGGTCATCCACGACCTGTCCGAGTCGGCACGCGCCGCGGCCGCGGATCCCGCCCTCCCTGACGGCCCGTTCCGCGGTGTGCCGTTCCTCCTGAAGGACGTGGTCGCGCACTCGGCGGGCGATCCGTACCACTGCGGGATGCAGGTCCTGAAGGACGCAGCGTGGACCGAAGCGGCCGACACCTGGCTCGTGGAACGGTTCCGGGCCGCGGGGTTCGTGATCTGCGGGAAGACGAACCTCCCCGAGCTCGCATCGATGGTGACGACGGAGCCGCTCGCCTACGGGGCGACGCACAACCCGTGGGACGTCACCCGCTCACCCGGCGGCTCGAGCGGCGGAGCCGCCGCCGCGGTCGCGTCTGGCATGGTCCCGGTCGCGCACGGCAACGACATGGGCGGGTCCATCCGTATCCCATCGTCGATGTGCGGACTCGTCGGGCTGAAGCCCACGCGCGCCCGCTCCACCCTCGGCCCCGACTTCGGCGAGTACTGGGCGATGACCACGCACGAGCACGTGCTGACCCGCTCCGTCCGCGACACCGCAGGCGTGCTCGACGCGATCGCCGGGGCCGGCACCGGTGATCCCTACTCCGCACCGGCACCGGCGCGGCCGTTCGTCGACGAGGTGGGCGCCGATCCGGGACGACTCCGTATCGGGTTCCGCACGACGATGACGGGCGGGCTCGGCGAGTCCCACCCGGCGTGCGTCGCCGCTGTCCACGAGACGGCGCGCCTCCTCGAGGACCTGGGTCACGACGTCGGGCCGACCGACATCGCCGAGCTCGACGACCCTCGGTTCGCCAACGGCACGCCGATCGCCTTCAGCGCGTTCATCGCACGGGAGCTCGACCGATGGAGCGAGCGCCTGGGACGGGCGATCGCGCCGTCCGAGCTCGAACCGTGGAACGCATTGCTCGCGTCGACCGGCGCGACGATCACCGCGTCCGCGTACATCGGCGCGCTCGAGGACCTCCAGGGCTACGCGCGTGCCGTGGCCGGGTGGTGGGCAGGCGACAACGACGTACTGTTGACCCCGATGCTCCCGCAGCCGCCGTTCCCGCTCGGGCAGCTCTCGCCCGACGTCGAGCCCGGAGCGCTGATGACGCGGCTCAGCGGGCTCACGAGCTTCACGATGCCCTTCAACGTGACCGGACAACCGGCGATCTCGCTGCCGATGCACTGGGATGCCGACGGCCTTCCCATCGGCGTACAGCTCGTGGGCGCGTTCGGACGTGAGGACGTGGTGCTCCGGCTGGCCGCACAGCTGGAATCGGCCCGACCGTGGGCCGCCCGCCGCCCGCCGGTCGCGGCCTGATCCCCGCAGTGGCGACCGACTTCACGTTCCGCGACGCGGAGCTGCGCAGCCGACCGCTGCGGATCGCGAACCGGGTCGGGGCGACGTTGCGACGCGCGGGGATCGAGCGTCCGGCACTGACCGTGTCGGCGATCACGGCGAAGGCGCGCAAGCAGGCCGGCGCCGACGACTTCGGCGGCGACTCCTACCAGGACGGGCTCGACCACTACCTCGAGGCCGCGGTGGCCGAAGCCGACCTCACGACCTTCGGTCGCATCCTCGTGTCGACGATGCTCTCGAACGCGCTCGCGAGCCGCATCCGACTCCACGGGTGGGCCGAGGAGCACGTCGGGGTCCACGACGAGCGCATCGACGCGCCATGGATCATCGTGGGCCTGCCCCGCACGGGGACGACGCTGCTCTCGATCCTCCTCGGACTCGATCCGACGGCGCGCCCGCTCCTCGGCTGGGAGGCCGCCAGCCCGGTCCCGCCACCGACGCTCGACAGCGCAGCCGAGGACCCGCGCATCGCCGCGACGGCGAAGGGCCTCGCGCAGCTCGACAAGCTGAACCCGGCGCTGCCGGCGATGCACCCGATGGGGGCCACGCTCGCGCAGGAGTGTGTCGCGCTCTTCATGTACGACCTGCGGACCGTCGGCATGGAGACCCAAGCCCTCGTCCCCTCGTACGGCCGCTGGCTCGAGGCCACCGACATGACACCTGCGTACGCGCAGCACGCGCTGGCGCTCAAGACGCTCCAGTCGCGCTACCCCACGCAACGCTGGGTGTTGAAGTCGCCGAACCACCTCTGGTGCCTGCCCACGATGCTCGAGACCTACCCGGACGCGCGCGTGATCTGGACGCACCGGGCCCCAGGGCCCGTCCTCACGTCGCTGGCGAGCCTGGTGAACGGCATCCAGCGCCCCCTCACCGCGCGCACCGACCCGCGCCCCGCCGCCGAGGAGTGGAAGGGCAAGATCCACCGCATCCTCGACCGTGCCACCACGTTCGACGGGACTGCACCCGCGGGCTGGTGCCAGCACCTCCACTACCAGGCGCTCATGGACGACCCGATCGGTGCCGTGCGCGCGCTGTACGCCGCGCGCGACGAGGAGGTCGGCCCACTCCACGAACGGCGCATGCGTGCGTGGCTCGAGCAGCGGCCGCAGGACGCGTTCGGGCGTCACGTCTATGACCCGGCCGACTTCGGCTGGACCTACGACGGCCTCGCCGAGGAGTTCGCCGACTATCGGTCCCGGTTCGGCGTGGGGACGGCCTGAACGAAGGGTCGCGCATCCCGGTACGATCCGCGCATGCCTGACGACGAGACCGGCCAGGGCCACGACGAGTTCGTCGAGCCGACCCGTGACGAGATCGTGAAGATCAGCGCCGACCATGTCGCCGCGATGGAGACCACCGACGACGACGGCGCGTGGATCATCGCCGGCATGCACCACGTCGTGATCCACACCGTGGGGCGCAAGTCCGGCAAGGAGCACAAGGTCGCGCTGCCCTACTGGAGCGACGCCGACGGGCACCGCGTCGTCGTGGCCTCGTTCGCGGGCGCGCCCCAGCACCCCTCCTGGTATCTGAACCTCGAGGACCGGTCGGCGAACCCGGAGATCCGCATCCGCGTCCAGGACGGCGAGTTCTGGTCCGACGCGCAGGTCCTCGACGGCGACGACTACACCGCGACGTGGGACGCCCTCACCGCCGACCGCGCCTACTACAACGACTACCAGACACGCACAGAACGACGGATCCCGCTCGTCCGGCTCGTCGAGCAACGCCGCGCCTGAACGACCCGGATGTTTCGGGTCGCGCCCCTCGCCTGATGCCGCTCCCTAGCCCCGGACCGCGCAACCCGTTCCTCGCCGACAGCGCGTACGCGATCGCGCACGGGCGGTGCGACCAACAGGACAACGCTCCCGTGGGCGGACCGACCGGTCCGACCGCGACAACATGCTCTTCCTCGGCCGCAGGACGCACGCAGTCGCCTACGTCGAGGCGGACCCCGCCGACCCGGCCTCACCGATCCTCGAACGCGATCGGTGGGAGAAGCCTGTGCACATCACGGGGTCGGGCTCCACAAGTACGAGTGGGACCCGACGACGCGCGCCTTGCGCGAGGCCTGGGTGAACACCGAGGTCGCGTCCCCGAACTCGGTGCCGTTCGTGAGTCAGGGAGCCGACCTCGTGTACACCTGTGGTGTGCGCGACGGCCGGTGGACGATCGAAGCGGTCGACTGGACCACCGGCGCGTCGGCGTTCCGCTTCGTGATCGGCGGCTCGCAGTTCAACACGCTCGGCGGAGGCGTCGCTTTCGACGAGGACGGCCGCCCCCTGTTCTCCACGATCTTCGGCAAGACGCGCGTGCTGCGATGAGCACGTTCTCGGTGCGCGATCTCGACGGCGTCGCGCTCGTCACGATGGACCGTCCGCCCGCCAACGCGATGGACCCTGCCTTCATCGACGACGGCATCGCGGTGCTCGACCGCTTCGGCGACGCGCTTCCCGACGCGATCGTGCTCACCGGCACCGCCCGGTTCTTCTCCGCCGGCGCCGACCTGCGTGCCGTGCCATCGCTCTCCTCGGCCGAGCAGTACGACATGGCGCGCCGGATCAACGCGCTGTTCGCCCGGTGGTTCACGGTCGGATGCCCGGTCGTCGCGGCTGTGAACGGGCACGCGATCGCCGGCGGCCTGGTGCTGGCGCTCTGCGCCGACGCGCGGATCGGGCCCACGACCGGGCGGTTCGGCCTCACCGAGGTCGCGGCGGGCATCCCCTTCCCGTCGGCCGCGATGGCCGTCGTCCGCTCGGAGCTCACGATGCCGGTCCTGCGTCGACTCACCCTCCGGGCCGAGCTCTTCGACGCGACCACGGCAGGGTCGTTCCAGATCTTCGACGAGACCGTCGCCGACGACGCGGTCGTCGACCGATCGGTGGCGCTCGCCCGGGAGATGGGTGCGCTGCCGTCGACCACCTACGGCGTCGTGAAGACGCAGCTGCGCGCCGCAGCGCTCGAGGTCGAGCGCGGCCAGCTCGGTGGGATCGAGACCATCGAGCGTCTCGGCGGTGAGTCGAAGTCGGCCAGCGCGCGCCTGCTCGACGACCGCTGAACCAGGTTCAGCCGGCTGCGAGGACGCGCACCTGGTCACCGGTCCGCACCGCTCCGCCCGTGACCACCCGGGCGTTCACGCCTCGCAACCGGAGCTCGAGGCCGATGCCGGTGTTCACGAAGCGGGCGGCGTCCTTCCCGAACCGCTCGACGAACTTGGCGCACCCGGTGTGGGGCGCGTCAGTGATCTCGACGACCGCATCGCCGACGGTGAGCCGAGTCCCTGGTGGAAGGTTGGCTTTGCTGACGTCGAGCTCGACGTAGAGCTGGTCGCCCGCCAGCGGCCAGCGATCTCTGGCGCCGGCGACCAACGCCACGAACCGCGCGTTCATCAGGGTGAGCTGCCGGTCGGGGAGTGCGGCACCGTCGACCCCGGTCCGGCTCCCGCGCTCGAGCCAGCAGTCGCCGATCAGGCCGACGGTGGTGTCGAGCACCGCCTCGTCCAGCACCGCCCGCTCACCCCGGGCCGGACGGGAGACGATCATCTCCACGGTCCCGCCGTCGACGGGCGCACCGCGCACATGATCCATGCCGCTCTCGATCTCGCTGGTGGTGAGCGGTTCCACGAATCGAGTCTGCCCGACCCGAGCGCGTGCCGGGACGGAGTTCCGTAGGATCGACCCACGGCACGAGACCACAGGGTCTCGAGAAGGAGCACCCGTGGCCGATCGCGACATGAAGGCACTCACCGACGACATCGAGACGCCGGTCTTCGAGACGACGGCGTTCACGACCCCGCCGCCGCTCGCCGAGGCAACCGTCGCGATCGTCACCTCGGCCTCGCTGCACCACCCGGAGCAGGACGACTTCGCTCCCGTCGACACCGGTTACCGGGTCCTCGACGGGAGCCGCCGCGACTACGTCACTGGGCACTGGAGCCCGAACTTCGACGCAGTGGGATTCGCGTACGACATCAACACCGTCTTCCCGATCGACCGGCTCGACGAGCTGGCGGAGCGGGGCACCATCGGACGCGTCGCCGACCAGCACCTCGCGTACGCGGGCAACCAGTTCGACCTCGCCGGCGTGCGGATGGACAGCGGACCGGCCGGAGGGCGGTGGCTGAAGGAGCAAGGCGTCGATGTCGTCCTGCTCACCCCCGTCTGACCGCTCTGCACGCGTACCGTGAGTACGCTCGCCCACGTCTTCGAGGCCGAAGGTCTCGCCACCGTCGCGCTCGGCTCGATGCGCAAGCAGATCGAGAACACCGCGCCTCCGCGCGGGCTCTGGTGCGACTTCCCCCTCGGGCGCCCGCTCGGCAAGCCCGGCGATCCCGAGTTCCAGCACCGCGTGCTGGCGCACGCGTTGTCGCTGCTGGAGGCAACCGGACCCGTCTTCGAGGTGTTCCCCGAGGCGATCGTCGACGACGGTGCCGAGGTCGCGTCGTGCACGCTGCCGCCGCGCCACGACCCCGACGCCCATCCCGCGGTCGACGAGGCGCGCGGCATCCGGAAGGCCTACGACCGGGCCGTCGCGCAGTACGGAAACCACATGGGTGCAGGGCGGGTGGTCGAGGCCGACCAGATCCCGGACGCGCTCGAGGCGTTCATCCGCATCGTCGAGGGCACCCCGTGGAAGGAGGCGGGCATCCCCGGGATCCCGGCCCGGGTCTCCCAGGACATCCGCGGCTACTACGAGACGGCCGCGCTCGGCCTGTCGGACCACGTGCCGAGTGCGTGGGGTGGCACCCGTTGGTTCCTCGACCACACGGAGGCCGGCAAGGTGATCCTGGCGGCACGGGCGGCGATGCGCGACACCGGGGCGAGCCAGACCATGTGGTTCTACATGGCCCCCGGCGACCACTGAGCCGGCCCGAACTCCGGCCGACGCGCTCCCACCGGGCCGCCGGGACGTCGAGCCGCTGTTGTGTGTGTGGCTGGTGGTGCCTAGCCTGGTGCGTTCATGGTTCATCGCAGGGCTCGACTCGGCGCGCGCATCTGCGTCTGTGCCCTCACCTTGGGTGGCGGGCTGGTCGCCGTGGGCGCCCCGTCGGCGTCGGCGCAGACCGACCCGTTCGATGCGGAGATCGCGCAGGCCCGAGAGCAGGTCCAGCAGGCCCAGGCTGCGGCTCACGCCTCGGCGAACGAGCTCGCGACGACCCAGGCCCGCCAGGTCGAGCTCACGACCGAGGTCGCGCGGGTCGAAGCGAGCATCGCCGAGCTCCAGGCCCGGATCCCCCAGCTCCAGGCCCAGACCCGTGAGCTGCGTCGGACGGTGCGTGAGCGTGCCGCAGCCGTGTACGCCGCCGGTGGGCCGGCGGCGATCTACGGCCCGATCGACTTCGACCCCGACCTCGCGCAGATCCGACGACGGGTGCTCGCCGACGCCGCCGCCAAACGCGACGCGGAGAACATCGCGACGCTGAAGGCGACCACCGCCGAGCTCACCGCGACGCGCGCGGAGCTCGCGACCCAGCAGGTAGAGCTGGCGCAGCAGCAAGCAGACCTGGGTGCACTTGAGGCCCGGCTGCAGTCCCAACAGGCTTCACTCGCCGAACAGGTCGCGGCGGCGAACGCGGCGCTCGAGCGCGCGACGGCCATCGGCGCACTGCGGGCGCGTGGCGAGCCGGTGCTCGGGCCGACCATCC
>JBKJJI010000344.1:0-2868 GCA_046598115.1 Acidimicrobiia bacterium
GGGGCCGATCGCGGCACCCCCTGCCGCGGCGAGGAAGCGGAGCGCGACGAGGGAGAGGCCGCTCCACGCGAAGGCGGTGAGCGCCGTCGCCACCGCGAAGACCGTCAACCCGACGACGAAGACGCGCCGGTGCCCGATGACGTCGCCGAGGTTCCCGAGCAGCGGCATCGCGAGCGCCATGACGAGGAACGGCCCGGTCACGGTCCAGGTGAGGAGGGTGCGACTCGAGTCGAGGTCACGCGCGACGTCGCCGAGCGACACCGCCAGGATCGTGATGCTGAACCCGGTCGCGAACAGGCCGACGAGCACCGTCGCCAGCAGGAGCCGCGGGGAGCGACGATGCGGCGCGGCGCGCCGGGTGAGCCGGTCGCGCAGCAGCAGCGGCCACGCGACGACCGGCTCCTCGCCGGCCAGATCGACGACGACGGATCGATCGGGGGGAGCGTGCTTCGGTTCGGGTCGATCGATCTCGGACGTCCTCCGAGACTAGGAGGACCCAGGACGCATCCATCGCGAACCGTGGTTCGTGACGAACGCCGCAGTATCGGTTCTTCTCCACACCTCAAGCCGGAGCACCTGCTCCCCTGCGCGCCGTCCAGGAGGCCCGATGTCGAAACTGACGCCCGACGAGCAGGTCGCGACCTACCGCTTGATCAGCAAGACGACCCGGGTTCGGCCTCGCGTTCGCCGGGTTCGGCCTCGCGTTGGCATTCGGGTTGTTCATCGCCCGACCCTACGAGCACAGATACCCGCCGGAACCGAAAGAGTTCTATGAGGTGTTCGTCGATTCGCCGGCGTCCCTCATCGACAAGTGGCTCGGCGCAGCACGCGCTGAGGCTTTCGAAGCGAACGTCCGCCTCGCGAAATTCAAGGAACGCTTCTACTGGTTGATGCTGTCAGCGATCGTTCTCGCAGCAGCCGCTTCGACCGCCTCGATCACGCTGTAGTTTGGAGCGCACGATGAGTTCAACACAGACGACGCAGGCCACCCCCGGCGTGGACCTCGACGCACTCGAGGCCGCGACGACCGTCGAAGAAGTCCTCGCGTCGAGCACCGTCACGTGGGCATCGACCGACAACCACGGCGCACGTTCCGACCGGTCGGAGACACGCAGTCCCTAGTTGCGTGGTCGCCGGCGCCGCGTTCGAAGCGGCGCCGCTCCCGGCGACGGCACCCGGTACTCCAGGTTCAGGCGTTGATGCGCGCGAGCTCGCCGGGGCCGCCGCGCCGCTCGCCCTGGGGCGCGAGCTTCGGCCCCTCCTCGAGCAGGCGCTCGACGGTCCAGCGCTCGCCGTCGTTGGTGATCTTCTCGGCGATCGAGTACGTCTGGTAGCGGGCCACGATGTCGCCCTGCACGAAGAAGGTCTCTCCGGTGAACGGGCAGGCCTCGGCGCCGAGGTAGGCGATCATCGGCGAGATGTTCTCGGGCGCCCACGCGTCGAACTGCGACGGGTCCTCCGGCGCCTTCACGAGGTCGCCGAGCCCAGGCGTGGTCTCGGTGAGGCGGGTGCGGGCCATCGGCGTGATCGCGTTCGAGCGCACGCCGTAGTTCCCGAGCTCCATCGCGCAGATCGCCGAGAACGACGCGATGCCGGCCTTCGCGGCGCCATAGTTGGTCTGGCCGACGTTGCCGAGCACGCCCGACGTCGACGAGGTGTGGATGATCGACCGGTCCTGCTTCTTGTCGGCCTTCGCCTGCTCGCGCCAATAACCGGCCGCGTGGCGGGTCGGGCAGAAGTGCCCCTTGAGGTGCACGGCGATGACGGCGTCCCAGTCGGCCTCGGTCATGTTCACGAGCATCCCGTCGCGCAGGATCCCGGCGTTGTTCACCAGGATGTGGAGGTCGCCGAACGTCTCGATCGCGAGGTCGATGAGGCGCTTCGAGCCCTCGAAGTCGGCGACGCTGTCGGTGTTGGCGACGGCCTCGCCGCCCATCTCGTGGATCTCCTCGACCACCTGCTGGGCGGGCGACTTGTCGTCACCCTCGCCGTGGTAGTCGCCACCGTGGTCGTTGACGACGACCTTGGCGCCCTGCGAGGCGAAGTAGTGCGCGTGCTCGCGGCCGATGCCGCGTCCCGCGCCGGTGATGATGGCGACGCGGCCGTCGAGGGTGCCCATGATGGATCCTTCCGAACGAGACGAGGTGGTCGAACGGCGCCGATGCTACGCGCCTCGCCCGGATCGGGCCGAACGCACGAGGCGCCGCGGCCCTACAGGAAGAGCGTCACCTTCGAGCCGCGCGTGACCTTCGTGCCTGGTGACGGGTCCTGGGCCCGCACCTTCTTGCCAGGGGCGAAGTTCTGCACGTCGGCGCTCAACCCTGCGTTGGCGAGGGCCTGGCTCGCGGCCTCCACCGTCATCCCCACGAGGGAGGGCACGGCGATGAGCTCGGGACCCTTGCTCACCCGGATGGCGACCCGGGAGTCGCGCGGGGCGAGGGTGCCGGCGGCCGGGTCGGTACCGATCACGATCCCGACCTCGACCGAGTCGCTGAACTCGTCGCGACGGACCGGCGCGAACCGCCTCTCGCTCAACGTGGCCGCGGCTTCGTCGTACCCCTTGCCGGTCACGGCGGGCACCTCGACGGGCGCGGGACCGTCGCTCACGATCAGGGAGATGGCCGACTCGCGGGGGGCCTGCCCCGGTCCGGCAGGGTCGGTGCCGAGGGCGATGTCGACCGCGACGGTCTCGTCGTGCTGGCGCACGACGTTCACCACGAAGTCTGCTGCCTCGAGCTGGGCCTGGGCTTCGGCGAGCGGCAGGCCCGCGATCACCGGGACGTCGACGGGAGGCGGCCCGCGCGACACGACCACGTCGAGGTCGTCGCCCTCGCCGAGGAACGCGCCCGGGCCGGGGCGCTGCTCGAT